>NZ_ADFP01000042.1 GCF_000177335.1 Pyramidobacter piscolens W5455 | reverse complement strand
CAAAAAATCCCGGCGAACGACGCCGGCGAAAAAAACGTCCCGTTTCGGCGGCGGGGCCGGGACGGAACGAACTATTGCCTTTCTTGCATACAAAACAAACCGTTGCCATGGGTTCACTCAAGCAGATATGTTCCACGTGGAACATATCGATCGACCGCCGCGGCTCGGCGCGGATTTCGGGGAACTCCCTTTTCCGGCGCCGCTTCCGGCGTTGGAAAAGTTTTTTCCGCCGCAGTACAATAAGAGCGAGATCCAGCCCATACGAGGAGGTTTTCGCCATGAAAAAGATTCCCGACGTCCGTCCCGTCGCCGCCGCCGGCGACGAGTCGCTCGACCTGATCCGCCTGCCGCTGGACGGCCGCCCCGGCTTCGAGGAGTTCCTCGGCGCCTGGCTGTTGCGCGCTCCCGGCGAAACCACGCTGGTCGACTGCGGCGTGGCCGGTTCCTACGCGCATTTGAAAAAAGCTCTGGACGAACTCGGGGCCGCGCCCAATCTGCTGCTGCTCACCCACATCCACCTCGACCACTGCGGCGCGGCCGGCTGTCTGTGCCGCGATTATCCGGGGCTGAAAGTGTTTTGCTGCGAGCGCGCCGCCCCGCACCTGATTTCGCCCGAAAAGCTCTGGCAGGCCACCGCCGCCACGCTCGGCGAAGCCATGGCCGCCGCCTACCGGCCGCCGCTGCCCGTGCCCGCTTCCGCTCTCGTCGCACGCAGCCGGCTGTCCTCCGCATGGCGCGTCGTCGATACCCCCGGGCACGCCTCTCACCACGTCTCGTTCCTGTGCCGTTTCGCGGGGCGGCGCCTCTGCTTCGGCGGCG
>NZ_ADFP01000041.1 GCF_000177335.1 Pyramidobacter piscolens W5455 | reverse complement strand
ACACATGTGCGGGGCTCCGGCGGGCAGCGGCCGAGGAATGGCGCGCGCTGTCGAGCCGGGACAGCCGCCGCTCGCGGGCGCGGCATTTTTCGCGGCCAGCGCTTCCTGAGCGGCTTTGACCGCGGCCTCGTCGAAGGGAACGGCCTCGCGCTCTTCGATGCTGATCGCGCCCGTCGGACAGTGAGGCAGGCAGTTTCCCAGCCCGTCGCAGTAGTCTTCGCGGACCACCGTCGCCTTGCCGCCGATCATCTGGATGGCGCCCTCCTGGCAGGCGCCGGCGCAGGCGCCGCAGCCGTTGCACTTGTCGCGGTCGATTTTGACGATTTTTCTCCTCACGAAAATTCCCCCGGATCCATTCGTTGCGCACCGTCCGGAAACGGGCGCTCGTTTTTTGACTTCGCGCGTTCAGTGTACTATGATGAGGCAGCGATGTCTGTTGTTTTTACAACGAAGAGGTGACGAAGATGAACTACGAAGCGCTCGCTCAGTGTCCGCTGTTCGCCGGGATCGCCGCGGACCGTCTGGAACGCGCCGTGGCGGCGCTGTCGCCGCGCCAGGCGGAATATGAAAGGGGCCAGACCATCCTGCTTCAGGGGGAAGCGCCGCGCGGACTCGGCATTTTGCTGTCGGGAGCCGCTCTGATCGTAAAGGAAGACTATTGGGGCGTGCGCACCGTGGTCGCGCCGCTGGCTCCCGGCGATCTTTTCGCCGAGGCGTTCTCCTGCGCCGGCGTCGCGGAAATGCCCGTCGGCGTCGTCGCCGCGGAGAAATCCCGCGCGCTCTTCGGCGATCCGGGCAAATTGCTGGCAGGGGGCGATCCCGACCGCGAGGGGCGGCAGATCCTCGACAATCTCATGCACATTCTGGCGCGGAAAAATCTGCTGCTGTTGCAGCGCCTCGCCGTAATCTCGCGGCGCACGCTCCGCGACAAGATCCTGACCTACCTGTCGTACTGCGCGCAGGAAGCGGAAGCGCGAAGTTTCCGCATCCCGCTCGACCGGCAGGGGCTGGCCGACTATCTGGCGGCGGATCGCAGCGCGCTCTCGGCGGAGCTGTCGCGGATGCAGAAGGAAGGGTTGATCGCTTTCCGCAAAAATTCCTTCGAGCTCAAAAAGCGCTTCGAGATCGCGGAAAAGTGACCAGCGGGAGCAAAACAAAAGCCGCCGCGGAAACACGAAGACGCCAAGAAAAACGGAAAAAAACGCCTCGCGGCGCCAACTCTCAAGAGAACGCCAACTGCGAGTCAAGGGACATTTACCGGTCGTAAATGTTCCACGTGGAACAATGAAAGCGGCCGGAAGCCGATGAATCAGTTTTCATCGGTTTCCGGCCGCTTTTTATTTTCGATTGGTTTTCGTTTCCATTCGCTCAGCGGCGGGCGGCGCGGTATTTTGCCGCTTCTTCAACGAAGCGCCGGAAGAGGTTCATGTCGGCGGGGAATTCGCGGATCATGCGCTCGGGGTGCCACTGCACGCCCATGCAGAACGAGCCGTCCTCCGCTTCGAACGCTTCGATCACGCCGTCGGGCGCCCAGGCGGTGGCCCTGAATCCCGGCGCGAGGGCGTCCAGCGCCTGATGATGGAAGCTGTTGACGGAAAATTTTTCGCCGAAGAGCGCGCCGACCAGCGAATCCTTTGCGGCCGTCGCTTCGTGGCTGGGCCAGCGGCCGGGCATGTTCTGCTGGTGGCCGAATCTGACCGGGTCGTTGCCGAGGTGCTGGATCAGCGTGCCGCCGAAGGCCACGTTCATGACCTGAACGCCGCGGCACACGCCGAAAACCGGCATCCGGCGCGCGCGGGCCAGCTTGATCAGCGCGATCTGATAGAGATCGAGCCCGGGATCGAGGCGCCCCAGCCTGGCGTCCGGCCCCTGACCGTAGAGCATCGGCCAAACGTCGATGCCGCCGGGCACGAAAAGTCCGCCGGCCATATCGAGATACTGCGCCAGCAGCGCCTCGTCCGCCGAGTCCGGCACGATGAACGGCGCGCCGCCCGCCTCCGTCAGCGCTTCCGTGTAGGAGTTGTACACGCCGACGATGGGCGTCGTCCCCGGACAATCAAGATTGCACGCGACCACAATGAACGTTCTTTCCGCCACTTCGGATTCCTCCCGTTTCGTCTGTCCTGCGAAATATCAATTTTTGCGCGCGGCTTCTCGCCCCTTACGCAGGGAAAATCGCGCCCTTCAACCGCTCGATAAACTCGTTGCCGCGGCGGATCAGCCTGCCTTCGGCGTCGGCGAAGGCGTGTTTCGTCCAGCCCTCGGCGGCCAGTTTCCCATCGGCGTGGCGCAGATGATAGCCGAAGGTGATGGCCGCGGCGCCGCGCTCGACGGGAAAAACTTCCAGCGTCGCCAGCTCGTCGTAGCGAAGCGGCGATTTGTAGCGGCAGCGCGCCTCGACGACCGGCAGGAAAACGCCGTGCCGCTCCCATTCGGGATAGGGCACGCCGAGGTCGCGGCAGTAATCGGAGCGCCCCGCCTCGAACCAGACGAAATAGTTGCTGTGGTGCGCGACGCCCATCTGGTCGGTCTCGGCGTAGCGCACGCGAAACGTGTAAGAGCGTTTTTCACCCTTGGCTTCCATGGCGGCCTCCTAAAATTTCCAAATCAGCCACGCGCACAGCGCCAGCTGGGCGATCAGGATCGCGGGGATCCCCCACACGAAGTACCAGTGCTCGGTCTTGTGCCGCCACACTTTCATGCCCAGCAACGCGCCCAGCGAGCCGCCGCACAGCGCCCACAGGAACAGGGCCTTTTCGCTGATGCGGCGCGCGTCGATGTCGTCGTCGCGCAGGCCGTTGCGCTGGGCGATTTTCTTGTCGATGCCGTAGGCCGCGAACGCGCCCATGTTCATGACGGCCAGAAACGCCAGAACGATCTGTTTCACCATGTTTTCTCCTCTTCTTTCGCCGCTTCGCGCGAAATCGCGCCGACGGTCGCGCCGGCGGCTTTCTGTAAATCGCGGGGATCCAGTTCCATCTGCAGGCCGCGCCGCCCCGCGCTGACGGCGATGCGCCCGTGCCGCAGCGCCGACTCGTCGAGGAACGTGGGCAGCTTTTTCTTCATGCCCAGCGGCGAGCAGCCGCCGCGGACGTAGCCCGTCAGCTCGAAAAGCTCCTTCATGCGGATCATTTCCACTTTATCGTGTCCCGACAGCGCCGCCAATTTTTTCAGATCCAGCTCCATCGCGCCGGGGATCACGGCCACGAGCAGTTCTTTGGCGCGCCCGTCGGCCCGCAGTACCAGCGTTTTGTAAATGCGTTCCAGCGGAATCCCGCAGCTCGCCGCGGCGTGAACGGCGCTGAGGTCGCTCTCGTCCGCTTCGTATTCGATCACGCGCACGGGAACGCGCAGCCGCTCCGCCTCGCGCACGGCGTTCGTCTTCGGAGTTTTCGCCATTTCGATCACCTCGCGCCCAATCATACACCGTCCCGCGGCGGACGGGAACTCCCCCGTCCGGTGAAACGGCACGCTCGCCCCGGCGGCGGAAAATCCGCAGGGGCAGGAGGATAATTCGGCAATGTCTTCGCGCCGGCGCATTTTTCTCTCCCCGTCGGTTACGGTCATTCGCCGGCGAAGCGGTGAGCGATGTGTTCGAGGCCGACGCGAAGCAGCACGCCGACGTGCTCGTCGTCGAGCGAGTAATAAACCGTCTTGCCCTCGCGCCGCGCCCGCACCGCATGAGCCGCGCGCAGCAGCCCCAGCTGGTGCGAGACCGCCGGCTGCGAGACGCCCGTCAGTCCGGTCAGATCGCAAACGCACAGTTCCGACGCTTTCAGCGCGCAGAGGATGCGCATCCGCGTCGGATCGCCGAAAATTTTGAAGAATTCCGCCAGCCTCCGCAGCTTCTCTTCGTCGGGCAGCGCCCGGCGCGCCGCTTCGACCGCCCGCTCGTGGATCGCGGACGCGCCGGCAGTCCATCGTTTGCCATCGTCAAAGGCCACGCAGCTCCCCCCTTCTCCGTTTACGGCATAATGGTATGGCAAGAACGCCGCTTTGTCAAAAGAGAACGACGTTTCCGGCGCAGTCGTTCGGACGAATCCCCCGTCTTCGCGACGCAGAGCGGCGCCCCTTCACAAGCGCTGTCAGTCGTGCTAGACTTAGCCGTATCAACATTCCCGCAGAACAGGAGCCTCTTCGCCATGAAAACGAGAACGTCCTTCATCAAAACGTTTGCAGCGCTCGCCGCGCTGAGCCTCCTTGCCGCCCCGGCCGCCGCCGAGGGGCCGCCGCGTCCCGTGAAAACGCTGTTTCTCGGCTCGGCGCGGTCGCATCCCCAGCGTCATTATTATGGCACCGTCCAGGGATCGCAGCGCGTGAACCTGTCGTTCCGCGTGCCGGGGCCGCTGGTGGAGTTCCCCGTCGAAATGGGATCGCGCGTCGCAAAGGGCGATCTGATCGGCCGCATCGATCCGCGCGACTTCCGCACGCGCCTCAGCGACGCCGGAAGCCGGCTTTCTCAGGCGCAGGCGCGTTACGGCGAAGCGCTGAACAACTTCAGGCGCTACGACGAACTTTACAAAAAACAATCCGTCTCTCAGGCGCAGTACGACCGCTACAAGACGGCGCTCGACGTGGCGCGCTCGTCGCTGAAGACGGCGGAAGCGAGCGTCGCCGCCGCGCAGGACGCGCTCGCCGACACGGAGCTGCGCGCCCCGTTCGGCGGCGTGATCGTGGCCCGCATGGCGGAAAACTTTCAGGACGTGCAGGCCAAACAGCCCGTCGCCAGCTTGCAGAATCTCGACACGGTCGAAATCGTGATCCACGTTTCCGAAGAAGACATCGCCAACGTCGCTGTCGCCGACGAAAAAAACAGGATGTTCCGCCTCTCCGAAAAAGTCGGCCTCGATCTGGAAGCGACGCTCGACGAACTGCCGGGGCAGTCTTTCCGCGTCGCGTTCAAGGAAGTGGGCGCGCAGTCCGACCCGCGCACGCAGACCTATCCGGTCACCGTCACCATGCCGCAGCCGAAGAGCGCCCGCGTTCTGCCGGGCATGGCGGTGAACGTCACGGCCAACCTGATCGGCGGGGAAACGGGCGATCCGAACTTCTACGTCCCGCTCGAGGCGGTCGTGGGCGACGTGTCGGGACGCACGTGGGTCTGGCGCTGCGAGCGCGGCGGCGTCGTCCGCGTTCCCGTGACGCTGGGCGATTTTCGCGGCAGCCGCGTCCAGATCGCCGGCGAACTCGCGCCGGGCGATCAGATCGTCACCGCGGGCGCGCGCGGCCTGCGCGAAGGGCAAAAAGTCCGCGTCGTCGATTGAGCGGCCGTTTGCGGAACGGATTTTTTCTTCGCCGCGCCGCTTTGGGCACTTTTTTCTCCGTCAGGCGGGAAACGGCATGAAAGAGCTTGCATAATCAACAAAAAGGCCCTATATTTATGAAACCGTCTCGTACGGCATACGGAACTCCGCGCGCACCTTTTCGCGGAGAAAGGAGAAAAGCATGATTCTTGACAAACTGCCAACATTGAAAATCGGTCAGTACACGCCGCGCTTCCCCGTCATCCAGGGAGGCATGGGCGTTCTCATCTCCGGCCCCAGCCTCAGCGGCGCCGTCGCGGCCGAGGGCGGCATCGGCACGCTGGCGACCGTCGGCATCGGCATGGCGACCATGACTTGCAACGTGGACAACTTTTTCAAAAAGAACGTGGAAGCCCTCAAGGATTTCGTCGCCAAAGCCCGCGAAAAGGCGAAAGGCGGCATCCTCGCCGCCAACTGCATGTGCGCGCTTCAGGATTACGAGCAGCAAGTGCGCGCCGTCTGCGAAGCCGGCATCGACATCATCATCTCCGGCGCCGGGCTGCCCCTCAAGCTGCCCGAGCTGACCCGGGATTTTCCCAACGTGGCGCTCGTGCCCATCGTCAGCAGCCTCAAGGCCGCGTCGATCATCGTGCGACGCTGGATGAAGAATTACGGGCGATCGCCCGACGCCTTCGTCGTCGAAACCCCCAACTCCGCCGGCGGACATCTGGGGGCCGCCAAGATCGAACAGGTCGACGACAAGGAGCTTTCGCTCGAAACGGTGATCCCGCAGCTCGTGAATTGGCTGAAAGAGATCAAGCTCAACATTCCCGTCATCGCCGCGGGCGGCATTTTCGACCGCAATGAGATGCTGCACGCTTTCGAGCTGGGCGCCAGCGGCGTCCAGATGGGCACGCGCTTCGCCGCCAGCGTCGAAGGCGACGCCTCCGACGTCTTCAAACAAGCCTACGTCGACGCCAAGCCCGAAGACGTGGTGCTGATCAACAGCCCCTGCGGCCTTCCCGGCCGGGCGCTGCGCAGTCCCATGGTGGAGCGTTATCTCCGCCACGAGGACCGCAAAGACCCCTGCATCGCCAACTGCCTGGCGCACTGCGTCTACCGCGCCACGCACAAGACGTTCTGCATCGCCCGCGCCCTGATCCAGGCGCTTCAGGGCAACTGGGAGGAAGGGCTTTTCTTCTGCGGCACCAACGTGTGGCGCGTCAACAAAATCCAGACTGTGAAAGAAATCTTCAGCGATCTCTTCGGCAGCGCCGATGAGCCGGGAAACAAAAGCTGCCGCCAGGATACGAAGAAGAATATTGACGCCGTTTCTCGATAGGAAACGACAAATGAGAGCCTCGCCTTCCGAGGAGTTCAGTCGCTCAGGACGATCTCGACCGCAGCTCGTTTTGCGGATTTTCCTCGTAGCGTCTCGTGTTCGTTTTTTTTGATCAAGAAATAGCGTCAAACGGAAAGAGCGCGGACGACCGGATGAGATTCGGTCGTCCGCGCTCTTGTTATTTCGTTCCCGTCAGTTTGTTTAGCGAGCGGTGCCCCGGCACATCGCCCCCAGCTATTCGACGATCGTGATCCGCCCGCTGCCAAGCGGATTGCCGTACTTCTCCATCTTCACTTTGCCGCGCAGATTCTCGGTAAAATATTTGATCAGGCACTCGGCGTCGGTGGGCAAACCGTCGGCCCTCAGGACTTTGACGCCCGCAAGCGTGCCGTTTCCGTCGCCGCCTTCGAGCAGCACGTATTTCGAGCCGGCTACGGCGTAGACGGCCTCGGGGCGCAGCGGCTCGCCGTCCACGCGCACGTTGCGCACGCGGCGCGGCGCGCCTTCGCCGACGCCCGCGAAGACGCCCTTGTCGTCAATTGCGACGGGGCTCTTCAGGGACGGATCGACCTCGAAACTCAAGCCGGAAACCTGCAAAAATCCGCCGTTTTCCTCATCGGGCAGATGGCGGCAGCTGAACTCGAGCAGGTCGAGCAGGGTCCGTCCCGGCATCTCGACGACGCAGGTGGGATTGTTCCAAGGGTTGACGTTCATCAGGTCGAGGCGGGTCACGTCGGGGCCGTCGACGGAAGCGCGCACACCGCCGCCGTTGACGACGGCGATCGGGGCGCCGAGCACGGCGCGGTAGGCGTCGGCCACGAAATCGCCCATGCTGCACTCGCCCATGCGCACGCGGCGCGTGCCGGTGCGGGGGTCGTCGATCGCCAGCGGCACTTCGGCGACGCCGAGCTTTTCGTTCAGATAGGCCACTTTTTCGTGACACCGGTCGATCAGGGTCTGCACGTCGGCGTACGCTTTCTGCGACGTCTCGCTCTTTTTCTCGTCGACGTCGCCGGGATGGATCAGCTCGGTGCGGATGGAACCGTCTTTGGCCAGCGTCATTTTGCCGAAGAACATGAACTTGCTGCCGGTCTGGCTGTAACGCACATCCTTGCCGTCGGCGTTCTTGTAGACCTCGCCGGCGAAAGCCTCGTGGGAATGTCCGTCGATCACGGCGTCGATGCCGCGGGTCCGGGCGATCACGTCGATGGAGCGCCAGCCTTCGTTGATGCCGTTGATGCCGAGGTGCGCCAGCAGGACGACGATCTCGGCGCCCTCTTGGCGCGCGCGATCCACGGCCGCCTGAACTTTGGCGACGAAGTCCTTTTCGCCGAAGCCGTAGATCTGCCGGCCTTTTTCGTCTTCGAAGTATTTAGGCGTCGACGAGGTGTAGGTCGAGGGCGTGCAGACGCCGACAAAAGCAACCTGACGACCGCCCAGCGTCAGGATCTTGTAGGGCGGCAGCACCGGCTTGTGCGCGCGCAGGTCCTCGAAGTTGGCGCTCAGCACGGGGAACGTGGCCGACTTCTGCACGAGCGCGAGGAAGTTCGCCGTGCCGTAGTCGAATTCATGATTGCCCGGCACCGCCAGATCGTAGGGAACGGCGTTCATCAGCGCAATGATGTCGGCGCCCTTGGTCAGCGAGCCGGTCATCTCGCCCTGGATGAAATCGCCGGCATCGACGACGGCCGTCTCGTAACCGGCCTCGATCATCTGCCGGCGATAGGCCGCCAGCTTCGAGTAACCGTCGATACCGCAATGAATGTCGTTCGTGTAGAGCACGACGGCGTCCCGCGGCTCCGCCGTGACTTTAACGTCCTGGTCGCGTCCGCTCGCAAGCAACAGCACGAAAGCGGCCGTCAGCGCCGCTAAACCGCCGAACAAATACTTCCGTGACTTTTCCATCGTATCCGTTCCTTTCCCATGCCAGAGTTTTTCAGGCGAAGACCTGCCGCGCCCCGTTTGAAATTTCATTCAGAATTATAGCAGACGGCGACGGAATTTTCTAATTTTTCGTCACGTTGCCGCCGGACTGGGCGATGATCGAATCGAGCAGCACGGCGACGGCGTCGAGCAGGGGCTGGGATTCGGCCGCGATTTCGCCGCTGCCGGCCTTTTCGTAGATCTCGCGCATCTGGTCGCCGATGTCTTCGAGGACTTTCACGGCGCGGCGGTTGGCGCGGCGCGCCTTTTTTTCGGCCGTTTTCTTCTGCTCTTTCGTCAGCGGCTTTTCCGCGGCGGGGCGCGGCGCCGCCGCTTCGCTTTTTGCGGCGGGAGCGTTTTTTTCTTCGGCGACGGCCGCGCCGCCGGGGTCGGCGGGCGTCTCGGTCTCGGCGATTTTCTCGGGAAGCGGCGCAGCTTTGGCGTCGGCGATCGCCTCGCTGATTTTCTGGCCGGCCTCGCGGGGCACGAGCGCCACTTCCTGTTCGAGCTCGGGCACCAGCGCCTCGAAACCTCGCGTTTTCAGGGCCTCGGCCAGGCTTTCGGCGGCTTCGGCTTCGCCGTGGGTGACGAAAAACTTCGGCATGGTGGGACGGAAGCGTTCGGCCCAGCCGAGCAGGTCGGTACGATCGGCGTGGGCCGAGAAGCCGCCGATGGTGTGGATCTGCGCGTTGACGTTGACGGCTTCGCCGGCGATGCGCACGGTCTTGGCGCGGTCGACGATGCGGCGTCCCAGCGTGCCGTGCGCCTGGTAACCCACGAAGACGACGTGATTGTCGGGGTTCCAGATGCCGTTTTTGAGGTGATGGACGATGCGCCCGCCGTTGCACATACCGCTGCCGGCCATGACTACGCCGAAGCCGAGGTTATTGACGGCCTGCGACTCCTCGCGCGTGGAAACGTAGCGGATGTCCTCGCTGGAGAAGGGATTGCCGCCGTCGCGGCGATAGGTCTGGATCTCCTGCGACATCAGATCGAGATGATTTTCGTAAAGTTTGCTGACCTTGACGCCCATCGGCGAGTCGAAGAACACCGGCATGCCGCCACCCACGCCCTGGCCGCGCAGCAGTTCCAACTCGTACATGATGCGCTGGGCTCGGTCGACGACGAAGGTGGGGATGAACACCTTGCCTTTCTTTTTGGCGAAGATGTCCTTCATCAGCGTCTGGAATTCGTCGCGAGTCTGCTGATTGTCTTTGTGCTCGCGATTGCCGTAAGTGGACTCGATGACGACGTAATCGGCGTCGGTGATCTCCGCGGGCGCGCGTCCCATGACGGTCTGCATGGGGCCGAGGTCGCCGGAGAAAACGAGGCGCACGATGCGCCCTTCTTCCTCGATGAGGATTTCCAAAATGGCGCTGCCGAGGATGTGCCCGGCGTCGCGGAAGCGGACCGACACGCCGGGGAGGATCTCGAGGCGCGAGTCGTAATTGACGGGCGTGAACAGTTTTTTGGCGGCGTCGGCCTCTTCCTGGCCGTAGATGGGCTCCGCCGGCGGCAGGCCGCGGCGGGCGTTCTTGGCGCTCTGCCATTCGGCGTCTTCGCGCATGAGGCGCACCGAGTCGTCCCACAGGATCTCGGTCAGTTCGATAGTCGGCAGCGTCGCGTAAATTTTGCCGCGGAAGCCCTCCTTGACCAGCTTGGGGATGCGGCCGGAATGGTCGATGTGCGCGTGCGTCAGCAGCACCGCGTCGATCGAATTGGCGGCGTAGGGGAACGGATCGTCGTTGGCGTCCTCCCGTTCGCCCTGATGCATGCCGCAGTCCACGAGGAAACGATGTCCGCCGGCTTCGAGCAGATAGTTGGAGCCGGTCACTTCTTTGGCGGCGCCGCAGAATTTCAGCAGCATGAGCAGCCCTCCTTTGCAGCTTTTTGATCGCCGAGGCTCAGGCGCGCCCGGTCGAGGCAGTCGCTGATGCAGCCGAGGCGCTCGGGCGGAAAGTGTTCGGCGACGAGTCCCGCTTCGCGGCGCAGGTTCTCGGCCAGTTCGTCGGGATAGGAATATAAGTACACGACGCGGCGGATGCCGGCGTTGATGATCGCTTTGGTACAGAAGGAACAGGGCGAATGGGTGCAGTACAGCGAAGCGCCTGCCGTGGAAACGCCGACCGACGCCGCCTGGGCGATGGCGTTCATCTCGGCGTGCGAGCCCCGGCAGATCTCGTGCCGTTCTCCCGACGGGATGCCCAGTTTGGTGCGCAGGCACCCTGTCTCGAAGCAGTGCGGCGTGCCCTTGGGCGCGCCGTTGTACCCGGTGCTGATAATCTGCCCGTCCCTGACGATCACGGCGCCGACCTGGCGGCGCAGGCAGGTGCTCCTCGTCGCGGCGACCAAGGCCAGGGTCATGAAATAACTTTCCCAGTCGGGACGCTGATAAGACATTTCCGATGATCGCTCCTTTACGAAAACCGCGGGAAATTTTCGCGAAAAACTTTTCCGCGCCGGCTTTTTATCGTTTGAACTGCGCGGCGCTATGGTTTATTATAAAGCAGTTCCACGGGAATTGACAGCGCGAAGAAATTTCCGCGCCGGAACGCGATTTTCCGGAGCCGTTCCTTCGCCGCAAACTTTTGAGGTGAAATTCGCATGTTCGCAAACCGTTCCGTCTTCGCCTGGTGCCTCTACGATACCGGTCACTGCGCCTTCGCCACCGTCGTCATGGCCGTGGTGCTGCCCGTCTATTACCAAAACGTGGTCGCCGGCGGCGGCTCGTGGGCGCTGTCGTCGTGGGGCTACGCTTCGTCGGTCGCGCTGCTCCTTTCGGCCCTGCTCACGCCCGTCGTGGGCACGTACGTCGACGGCCGTCCGCTGAAAAAGAAATTCCTGCTGGCCTTCGCCGTGTTCGGCATCCTCGCCTCGGCCGCGCTGGCCCTCTCGGGACGGGGAACATGGCTGTATACGCTCTCGTGCATGGTGCTCGGCACGGTCGGCCTCTCGGTGGCGTCGGTGTGTTACGACGCGCTGCTCACGTTCGTCGCGCCGCCGGGCACGATGGACCGCGTTTCCACGCTCGGCTACGGCGTCGGCTATCTTGGCGGCGGCGCGCTGCTGGCTCTCGACATGGTCCTGATCGCCCGCTTCGGCGAGCCGGGCGTGAAAATGTCGTTTCTGTCGGTCGCGCTCTGGTGGAGCGCCGCCGCGGCCGCGCTCACGGCTTGGGTGCCCGAGCCCCCGGCCGCCGGCAACGCGCCCTCGGGGCTGAGGCAAACGCTGCGCGCGCTGGCGCACAGCTGGACGGAGCTGAAGCAGTACCCCGAGGCGCTGCGCTTCATGGTGTCGTTCTGGCTCTACAACGACGGCATCGGCACGATCGTCCGCATGGCCGCCGTGTTCGGCGCCGGGCTGGGGATCTCGCAGAACCATCTCGTCGGCGCCATGCTGGCGACGCAGTTCGTGGGCGTGCCCTTCGCGCTCGTTTTCGCCCGTCTGGCGGAAAAATCCGGCAGCAAGCGCGCCGTCATGATCGCGCTTTTCTGGTACACGACTGTCGCCGTCGGGGCGATGTTCATCACGCAAAATTGGCACTTCTGGCTGATGGCCGTCGCCGTCGGCATGGTGCAGGGCGGTTCGCAGGCCATCAGCCGCTCGATCTACGCCTCGATGCTGCCCGCCGGGCGCAGCGGTCATTTTTTCGGGCTCTACAACGTCTCCAGCAAATTCGCCGGCATCGTCGGCCCGGCGCTGTGCGGCTTCGTCGCCCAGGCAACGGGCTCGCTGCGCCTGGCCGTGGGCGTGATCGCGCTGAACTTCATCGGCGGCATGCTGATCCTCGCGGGCGTGGACGTGGACAAAGGACGCGCCCGCGTCGCCGAGCGATGACGGCGTATTACAGCTACATTCTGCGCTGTGCCGACGGCACGCTGTACAGCGGCTCCACCGTCGATCCCCAAAAACGCCTGGCCGCCCACAATGCCGGGCGCGGCGCCAAATACACGCGCTCGCGCCGCCCCGTACGCATGATCGCCCTCTGGCAGTGGCCGGACAAACGCGCGGCCATGAGCGCCGAAGCGCGCCTCAAGCGCCTGACGCGGGAAGAGAAGCTGGCGCTGGCGGCGAGCGATTCTTCTCCGTTCGGCGGGAAGCGCGTCCCCGTTCCGGTGGAAAAACGGGCCGAACAAAATTAAGGAGAATTTCATGGCGTCAAGCAAAAAATTTTTGTCTTTTATCATGGAACAGCTCTCGGAACTGCCGGAAATCGCTTTCCGGCCGATGATGGGAGAATACGTCCTCTATTATCGGGACAAAGTCATCGGCGGCGTTTACGACGACCGTTTCCTCGTCAAGCCCGCCGCGGCGGCCGCCTCGCTGATGCCTGGCGCGGCCTTCGAACTCCCCTACGAGGACGAGAGGCCGATGCTCATGGTACGCGACGTCGAGAACCGAGATTTCCTCAAAAAGCTCGTCGAAGCGACGTACGACGATTTGCCGCCCCCCAAGAAAAAGAAATAACCGTTCCGCTTTTGTTTTCAGAATATCCACTGGGAGGTGTTTTTCATGACGTTACAGGAGCAGGCGCGCCGTTGCGCCGAAATGATAGCCAGCTCCCGCAGCACCGCCGTGGTCAGCGGCGCAGGGCTGTCCACCGCGGCGGGCATCCCCGACTTCCGCGGGCCGCAGGGAATTTACCGGCGGGCCGACGTGGAAGCCGACAAACTCTTCGACATCAACTACTTCGAACGCGATCCGTCGTATTACTATCGTTTTCACCGCGAGTGCGAGCGCATGCTGGCCCGCATCGAGCCGACTTTCACGCACAAATTCCTCGCCCGCCTCGAGGCCGAGGGCCGGTTGAGCGGCATCGTCACGCAGAACTTCGACGGCCTGCACGAAGCCGCCGGGTCGAAGACGATCTACCAGATCCACGGCACGATCCGCCACGCCCACTGCACCAAATGCGGCGAATATTACGGCTACGACGCCGTCAACAAAATGCTCGAGACGGCCGACGTGCCGATCTGCCATTGCGGCGGCGTGATCAAGCCCGACATCGTTTTCTTCGGCGAGAGCGTCAAATTCCTGACGGAATGCGAGCGGCTCTGCTCGCGAGCCAAGCTGCTCTTCGTGCTCGGCTCGTCGCTCAACGTCGTGCCGGCGGCGTTCCTGCCCCAGCTCTGCCGCGGCAAAATCGTCGTCGTCAACCGCGGCGAAGTGTCCGCCGACTATCTGCCGCCGTCGCGCATCACCCTGCGCGTCGACGCCGACCTCGACGCCTTCTTCCGCGCCCTCGAAGCAGAACTGGCAACGCTGCGGTGAATGTTCCGCGTGGTTGCATTTTATTTCATCACAGAAAAACCGTCCCGAAGATCTCGGCTTGCGTGAGATTTTCGGGACGGTTTTTATCGCTCAGGCGTTGGCGTTCCAGTGGACGTTGCATTTCTCCACGTAGCCGCAGGGCAGGTAGGCCAGCTTGGCGTGGCGCAGGCCGGGATCGCCCATGTCTTCCTCGCGGTTGGCGATCTTGTAGCTGCGGGCGTCGTAGAACAGAAAATCCTTGTTGATGACCTGATAGACTTCGTGGAACTCGGGCAGGCCTTTTTCGTAATGGATCATGATCAGCTCGGGTGTGACCGGTTCGGCCAGCGTGTAGGCGATCAGCCGGCCGTCCAGTTCGATGGCGCCGCCGATCAGGCCCATTTCCCGCCAGTGGTCGAGCACTCGCAGGATGCCCTCGCCCTCGGCGGCCAGCATCCTGGTCATGAATTCGTTCTCGTCGTGAGTCCAGGATCTTTGCAGATTTTTGATTTCCTCGGTCATCTCCGGCGTCAGCGTCTTGTACTGGGCGTTGAACTCGCGGCGGAACTTGTTGACGCGGTTACGGCGCTTCATGTGCTTGTTGCCGGCCAGCGTCGCCAGCTCTTCGACGTTGTAGAGGTACTCGTAGCTGTCGCGATCGTCCACGGCCGCGATTTTCGCGCCCAACTGTTCCTGCCAGATCCTGACGAGCGATTTGGGCACGTCGATGAAATCGGCTTCGTCGCCCGCGTGCGTCCGCAGCTGTTCGTCCCAGTCGGCGCGGCGCCAGTTCCCCACCGGCGCCAGCCATTTCAGATCGGGCTTGGTCTGGCGCATCCAGATCAATTCGGGTTCCCAGCTCATCTCGTAGCCGAAGAAATCCTGCCACGCCCAGAGGACCACAAAGCTCATGTCCGACGAATATTCGTCGCATCGCAACCAAAATTCTCTGTATTTTCCGTATTGGGACACGTCCAAAGGTTTATAACTTTCGTTCACTGAAAAACGCCTCCGAATTTTCATTCAATATATAATCGGTCAAATTTACAAGATCATTGTAGCACAGCCGTCAAACAAACGGCGAAAACAGACTTTTCCCTTGCCCCGAAAAGATTCCCGCTACCTCAGAAAGATCCTCGCCAGCGCC
>NZ_ADFP01000040.1 GCF_000177335.1 Pyramidobacter piscolens W5455 | reverse complement strand
CCCCTTGACAAAGGAACAGGACGAAACTGAAACAGGTTAAGGTAGAAAGGGCATACGACGGATGCCTAGGCACTTACAGCCGACGAAAGACGCAGCAAGCGGCGAAACGCCGCGGGGAGCCGCAAGCAGGCCTCGATCCGCGGATATCTGAATGGGGCAACCCCACGGGAGCAGACCCGTGACTCCGTAAAGGAGAGGAACCCGGTGAAGTGAAACATCTCAGTAGCCGGAGGAAAAGAAATCGCAGAGATCCCCCCAGTAGTGGTGAGCGAACAGGGGCCAGCCTAAACCCATACAGTGCAAGGCAGCAGCCGTTGCTGTATAGGGAGTTGCGGGACAGTCGGGGAAGCGCTGCTGAGCTTCCGCAGAGTGAGAAAAGATCGAGTTAGTCGAATCGTGTTGGAAAAGCGAGCCGCAGAGCGTGAAAGCCGCGTAGACGAAAACCCGGTCCCTCTGAAGACCCAATCCCAAGTAGAGCGGAGCACGAGAAATTCCGTTTGAATCCGGGCCGCCCATGGTCCAAGGCTAAATACTGTAAGTGACCGATAGCGCATAGTACCGAGAGGGAAAGGTGAAAAGCACCCCGGGAGGGGAGTGAAAGAGACCTGAAATCGTATGCCTACAAGCAGTTGGAGCTTGAAATACAGCGATGTATGGAAAGTGACAGCGTGCCTATTGAAAAATGAGCCGGCGAGATATTGCATGCAGCGAGGTTAAGGGATGAAGTTCCGGAGCCGAAGCGAAAGCGAGTTCGAAGAGAGCGCGAAGTTGCCTGCAATAAACCCGAAGCCTGACGATCTAGCCATGGGCAGGTTGAAGTGGGGGTGAAACCCCATGGAGGACCGCACCAGTGCCTGTTGAAAAAGTCTTGGATGACCTGTGGTTAGGAGTGAAAAGCTAATCGAGTTAGGTAATAGCTGGTTCTCCCCGAAATGCATTGAGGTGCAGCCTTGATGGATTCGTGTCGAGGGTAGAGCGACTGACAGCTCAAGCGGTCCTGGGGGATTTGCGCGAGCCATCAAACTCCGAATATCGACACGAGAAAGTCAGGAGTGAGACCGCGGGTGATAAGGTTCGTGGTCGAAAGGGAAACAGCCCAGATCATCAGCTAAGGCCCCGAAGAGCATGCTAAGTGTGACAAGGATGTAGGGACCCGGAAACAGCCAGGAGGTTGGCTCAGAAGCAGCCATCCTTTAAAGAGTGCGTAACAGCTCACTGGTCGAGGACCCCCGCGCCGAAAATGTAGGGGGCTAAGCATGCCGCCGAAGCTATGGGATGGAGAAATCCATCGGTAGGGGAGCGTAGTCAGCGGGACGAAGCGAAATTGTAAAGTTTCGTGGACAGCTGAGTAGTGAGAATGCCGGCATGAGTAACGACATATTTGCGAGAATCAAATACACCGGAAGACCAAGGATTCCTGGGGAAGGTTGATCCGCCCAGGGTAAGGCGGGACCTAAGTCAAGGCTGAAAAGCGTAGATAATGGACAGCAGGTCGAAATTCCTGCCCCGCGATAAGTTCGCTACGACCGAAGCAGCGACGCAGAAAGCTAGACAGGCCGGCTGATGGAATAGCCAGTCCAAGGAAGCAGGTTGGAGAGACAGTCAAGCACATCTCTCCGTCAAGACCGAGATCCGAGAGGGAGCCTCTTTCGAGGCGAAGCTGTTGAAGCTCTGCTGCCAGGAAAACCTGCTAGGGAGAACTTATGGCGCCCGTACCCGAAACCGACACAGGTGGTCAAGCTGAGCAAGCTAAGGTGAGTGGAATAACTCTCGTTAAGGAACTCTGCAAGTTAACTCCGTAACTTAGGGAGAAGGAGTGCTGCCCCCGTCAATCGTAAGGTGAAGCGGGGAGCAGCCACAGAAACCAGGCTCAAGCGACTGTTTACCAAAAACACAGGACTCTGCATAAGACGCAAGTCGAAGTATAGAGTCTGACGCCTGCCCGGTGCTGGAAGGTTAAATGGAAGAGTGAGCCGCAAGGCGCAGCTTAGAAATGAAGCCCCAGTAAACGGCGGCCGTAACTATAACGGTCCTAAGGTAGCGAAATTCCTTGTCGGGTAAGTTCCGACCTGCACGAATGGCGTAACGATTTGAGCGCTGTCTCAACGAGAGATCCAGTGAAATTGTGGTACCGGTCAAGACGCCGGTTACCCGTGGTAGGACGGAAAGACCCCATGGAGCTTTACTGTAGCCTGATACTGATATTTGAAATTTCATGCACAGGATAGGTGGGAGGCGAAGAAGAGAGAGCTTTGGCTTTCTTTGAGCCGACGTTGGGATACCACCCTTGTGATTTCGAATGTCTAACTTTAGCGTCTGAATCGACGAAGAGGACACAGTCAGGTGGGCAGTTTGACTGGGGCGGTCGCCTCCCAAAGAGTAACGGAGGCGCGCAAAGGTCAACTCATGGCGAATGGAAACCGCCAAGAGAGCGCAAGGGTATAAGTTGGCTTAACTGCGAGAGAGACATCTCGAGCAGAGACGAAAGTCGGTCCTAGTGATCCGGCGGTGCTGAATGGAAAGGCCGTCGCTCATCGGATAAAAGCTACCCTGGGGATAACAGGCTGATCTCCCCCGAGAGTTCCCATCGACGGGGAGGTTTGGCACCTCGATGTCGGCTCGTCGCATCCTGGGGCTGTAGCAGGTCCCAAGGGTTGGTCTGTTCGCCCATTAAAGCGGTACGCGAGCTGGGTTCAAAACGTCGTGAGACAGTTTGGTCCCTATCCACCACGGGCGCAAGATATTTGAGGGGAGCTGCTCCTAGTACGAGAGGACCGGAGTGGACGTACCACTGGTGTATCTGTTGTGGCGCCAGCCGCATAAGCAGAGTAGCCAAGTACGGCCCGGATAACCGCTGAAGGCATCTAAGCGGGAAACCGCCCCCAAGATGAGATATCTCATACCAGAAGGTAGTAAGGTGTCCCCGAGACGAGGGGTTTGATAGGCCGGGAATGGAAGCGTTGCGAGACGTTGAGTTAACCGGTACTAATACACCGAGGCCTTAACCTGTTTCAGTTTCGTGCTGTTTCGAGAGAAGAAGAACGAAACGAAGACGAAGAACCGAAGAAACAAGAAGAAGCAAAAAGAAGAGACAAAAAAGAGAAGAGAAACGGAAAGATTTTGCTTTCGCGCCGCTCGCGGATGCGTCCATGACGGCGGCGGAAGTAGGATAGAACAGAGATACTGGTGATAAAAGCGGAGGGGGTCCACCCGGTCCCATGCCGAACCCGGCAGTTAAGCCCTCACGCGCCGATGGTACTGCGATTCGCTTCGCGGGAGAGTAGGTCCTCG
>NZ_ADFP01000039.1 GCF_000177335.1 Pyramidobacter piscolens W5455 | reverse complement strand
GCTGACGACGCGGATTTTTTGTCGGTCAGACGGCCGCGGCTTCGAAGCGGCTGAGCACGCGCAGCGTCCGCCGGGGCAGATGGCGCTTCCAGAACGCGGCGGCGCTGGCGATCCAGCCTTCGGCTTCCGTGCCGAGGCCGAGGCCGAAGCCGTGCCCGAGATGCGGGTACTTGTGGAACTCCGTATCGATGCCGCAGGCCGCCAGCGCGTCGAGACGCTTTTTCATCACCCGCCAGTCGCAGACGGGATCGTTTTCGCCCACGCAAACGTAGGTGGGCGGCTCCCGACGGGTGTGGTTCGTGTGCCCGGTGTACTGCAGCACCAGCGTACCGGGGCGCGGCAGCGGCCCCCCTCCGAAACCGTGCGGCCCGTACGAGGCCAGATAGGCGGCGATATGGGCGCCGACCGAGCTGCCCCAGAGCGAATAACACTCCGTGCCGACGTTGAGCTCCTCCGCACGGGCGAAAATTTGCGTGATCGCGACAGCCAGATCTTCGCAGGCGGCTTCGAGACTTTCGGTCCGATAGTGGAGCGTAAAGGCGTTGAAGCCCATGCGGCTCAGTTCCAGCGCGTGCGGCAGGCTTTCATGGAGCGACGCCACATACTGGAAGCTGCCACCCGCGCAGATAACGGCAAACGGCGCTTTTTTGACGCCGCGGAAATAGAACAGCCCCGTCTCCGCCTTGGTCGGATCCCTGCCTTTTTCCTTGTCGGAATAGAGATCGTAGAAGATCTTTTCGCCGTTCTTTTCCCGCGCGAGCATGGAGTTGAGGACGTTCAGCGTGGCGTCGACGCTCAAATGCCGATGATAAGGGAACAGTGGCGCGATCTGCCCCAGCGTGCGTTTTTTGTCGGATTCGCTCAGACGTCCGGGGAAAAGGAGCCGGCCATATCCCTTGAAATTCTCGTTTGCGATGACATCTGCGATTTTTGTTTCAGCGTCCATTCCCGCCGAACCTCCTTTGCTCGCGATCGGAAAATTCTTTCAAAAGGAAAAAGGCGACCTTTTGTCGATCTTTTTAAAATGGGAAACGCTCTTGAAAGTATTTCTTTGTAATTAATTAATTTAATTCTATCATGGAGCGATCAGATTACCAAGCGGCGCGCAAGGAAAAATTGCTATAAAAAATAATAAAATTAAGAAATGATAATTTTGAACCCAAAAAACGTCCCGCATCGAACGGAAAAACGTTGCGTGCATACAGAATAATTTATAGCTGCGGCGCAGCGCGCCAAAAGCTGAATTCGAGATTTTTATTTCTGACGATTAAGATCTCCATTTCCGCCTTCAACCGCGAGACCCAATGTGTTTTATTTTATTTGATCCTAGTGGCGTGATGAAGAGTCAAAGTCAAAAATTTATTTTAAACTCTTAAAATAAAAGTTGTGGATGAATAAGACCTCCATAACTTCCAATGCGAAAGCGTTCTGTCCCGTCGAAAAAGAGAGACGCGCCGAGTGCGGCGCGTCAGGCCGGCGAGGATATTTTTCAAAATGTTCCACGTGGAACATTTTTACGCCGGCGCGGCGAAAAACAAGCGGCCATGCTGATCTGCAAGATGCGAAACAGCATGGCCGAAAAATCGTTTTGCCTTTTTTCTATTTGGCGGGGCCGCCGAACGCGGGCAACACGCCGCCGGCGTAAGTGTCGAGAATGTACTTGGAAACTTTGTCGCTCTGCAGGGCCTTGACCAGCGCCTGCACGTCGGCGTTGTTTTCGTTGCCGGCCTTGACGGCGATGACGTTGGCGTAAGGCGAGTCGGCGCCCTCGACGAGCAGCGCGTCCTTGGCGGGGTTGAAGCCGGCGGGGATCGCGTAATTGCCGTTGATCACGGCTGCGTCCACGTCGTCGAGCGAACGCGGCAGCTGGGCCGCCTCGAGCGAGCGGAACTTGAAATCGTGTTTGTTCTCTTCGATGTCCAGCTCGGTGGCGGTGAGGCCGCTGTCCGATGCCAGCTTGATCAATCCGGCGGACTGGAGCAGCAGCAGGGCGCGGCCGCAGTTGGTGGGGTCGTTGGGGATGGCGATGAGCGCGCCGTTTTTAAGCTCCTCGAACGTGGCGAACTTCTTCGAGAACAGGCCCATCGGTTCCACGTGGATGGTGGCGGCGGAAGTCAGATCGAGGCCGCGGTCCTTGCAGAAGCTTTGCAGGTAGGGCAGATGCTGGAAGTAGTTGGCCTCGAGCTCGCCGTCGTTCAGCGCCAGGTTGGGCGTGACGTAGTCGGTGAACTCCACGACCTGCAGGTCGACGCCCTGCGCTTTGAGGTCGTCCCTGACCTGGGCGAGGATCTCGGCGTGAGGCGTGGGCGTGGCACCGACGCGCAGCGTGCCGGCGCCGGCGGCGCCGGCGAAGCACAGAGAAACGGCACAAGCGAGAACGCAGATTTTTTTCATTTCAACACAACCTCCTGAAAAATAAATTATCGATTCCGGCTCAGATTCCGGACGATTTTATTACCGAGCCATTGGATCCCTTGGACAATGGCGATAATAACGACGACGGCGGCGATGAGCACGTCGCTGCGAAAGCGATGGAAGCCGTAGCGGATGGCCACGTCGCCCAACCCGCCGCCGCCGATGGCCCCGGCCATGGCGGAACTGCCGACGATGGCGATGACCGTCAGCGTCGCGCCCGCGGCCAGCGAGGGCAGAGCTTCGGGGATCATCACTTTCAGGACGATGGTCTTGACGTCGGCGCCCATGGCCTGCGCGGCTTCGATCACGCCGCGGTCCACTTCCTTGAGGGCGCTCTGCACGACGCGCCCCACGAACGGCGCGGCGGAGATCGACAGCGGCACGATGGCGGCCGTGGTGCCGATGGTCGTGCCGACGATCAGCCGCGAGAGCGGAAAGAGGATGATCATGAGGATGATGAACGGGAAGGAGCGGAAGACGTTGACGAACGTGTCGAGCGCCTTGCCGGCGACGCGGTTCTCGCACAGGCCGCCCTTTTCGGTGAGCGCGAGGGCGATGCCCAGCGGCAGCCCGAGCAGGATCGCGAACAGACTCGACAGGCCGACCATGTAGAGCGTCTGCAGCGTCGGCTCGGCGAGAAGGGCGAAGATTTTAGCCATTCCAGATCACCTCCACCTTCACGTTATGGGCGCGGATCATGTCCATCGCCGCGGCGATCACCTGCGGCGCGCCGCCGAACTGCACCGTCAGGGTGCCGACGCGCGACACGTAGAGGCTGTCGATGGCGCCGGCGAGAATGTTGACGTCGGCCCCCGTGGCCTTGATCGTCTGCGAGATCAGGGGCGCTTCCGCCGCCGAGCCGTCGAACGTGAGCACCGCCACGGGCTTTCCCGCCTCGCGGGGCAGTCCCGCACCCTCGTCGTAGCCGGTGCGCGGCAGCTTGGCGAGGAACTCGCGCGCCGTTTTCGAGCGCGGGTTGAGGAATATTTCCTTGACCGTTCCCTGTTCGACGATGCGTCCCGCTTCGATGATCGCCACGCGCGAGCAGATCTCGCGAATGACGTTCATCTCGTGGGTGACGACGACGATCGTCAGCCCCATGAGGCGGTTGATGCCGGCCAGCAGGCTGAGGATCGATTTGGTGGTGCGCGGGTCGAGGGCGCTGGTGGCCTCGTCGGAGAGCAGCACGTGCGGACGGTTCGCCAGCGCTCGGGCGATGGCGACGCGCTGCTTCTGGCCGCCGGAAAGCTGCGACGGATAACTGCCGGCCTTGTCGGAAAGCTCGACGACGTCGAGCATTTCGGCGACGCGGTCTTTGACGTCCTTCGGCTTCCAGCGCTCCAGCTCCAGCGGAAAGGCGACGTTGCCCGTCACCGTTCGCGAGGCCAGCAGGTTGAAGTGCTGGAAGATCATGCCGATCTTGCGCCGCGCCAGCCGCAGACCGCCGGCGTCAAGCGCCGTGATCTCCCGCCCGTCGATGAAAATTTTGCCCGAGCTGGGCTCCTCGAGGCGGTTAACCGTGCGCAGCAGCGTCGATTTGCCCGCGCCCGACAGGCCGATGATGCCGAAGATCTCACCGTCGCCGATGTCCAGATCGATGCCCGAGAGCGCCTCGACGGAGTTGCCGTCGGGCGCGCGATAGATTTTTTTGACGCCGCGGAGTTGGATCATGGTTTCACCTTCCGTAGGGGGATCGCGCGCATCTTCGGGGAAACGAAAAAGCCGCCCTGCGATGGCAAGGCGGCTCAAATCCCTCTTTGAGGCTTCCCCTCATCGCTGTCAGCAGGACCACCTTTCCCACGCGGGCAGGTTGGTGCAGGATCGTCGAGCTGACTCTCTCCCCTGACTCTTGATAAAAAGTTGCGCTGTTTGATTGACGGGTATGATAACACAATCTCCTGCGAAGCGCAAGAGCGCGACGAATCTTTGCGGAAAAATTACAGCTCGAGAGACTCGCCGGGCCGCAGCACCGCGACCTTGACGGCCGGTTCGCAGAGCGCTTTGAACGCCTGCGGATCCTGTCTGATGGCCGGGAACGTGTCGTAATGCATGGGCACGGTGATCTTCGCGCCCACGGCCCGGGCGGCGCGGGCCGCGTCGTCCGGCCCCATCGTGTAAAAGTCGCCGATCGGCAGCAGCGCCGCGTCGAGCTTTTCCTCGGCCAGCAGCGCCATGTCGCCGTAAAAAGCCGTGTCGCCGGCGAAATAAATTTTTTTGCCGCCGATCCCGATCAGAAAACCGCAGGCCAGCGCGCCCGGCAGGCCGCTGCCGTGGATCGCCTGAAGCAGCTTGACGCGTCCGAACGGCATCGGCCCCCAGCCGCCGATGTTGCCGAGACAGCTTTTCAGCCCCGCCTCCGTCAGCATGCCGCGCAGTTCGGCCACGCCGACCACCGTCGCGCCCGTGCGCCGGGCGATGTCGAGCGTGTCGCCGAGGTGGTCGCCGTGGCAGTGGCTGACGAGGATGAAATCGGCCGCCACCTCGTCGGCCTTCGCCGCGGCCAGCACATTGCCCGTCAGATACGGATCGGTGAGCACGTGATACGCCCCGTCGAACAGATCGAAACAGGCGTGTCCCAAAAACGTCAGTTTCATGATGGTCGCTCCTTTCCATTGCTGCGGATCAGGCGCCGCAGCCCGAACTATCATTTTTACGGTTCTTGCCCTTGTGGCTCCAGCTGCGTACACTCAGCGCAGCATATCTTCGCCAGAACTCCGGTTTTACGCGTAGTGTGCCTTTGATGTTTGGATTAACGGTAATACCGTTAAAGATCGCAAGCTGATGGGGAATACCGACATGCTCTCCAACGCACTCAACCACTGCGCAAAGCCGGTGAAAAACGACGCTCTGAACATGATCGATGCGTCCTGTTTCCAATGAGCTTGTAAGATCATTGGGAATATTTATAGAAGATTGAGAGCTGAATTTTCGGTCCGAAAACACCGCGGCTTTTTATTATTCCGGCAGGCTGTTTTTCGAAGGTGAGTCTGTCGTGAGGCGTTCGACTTTGAAGACGTTGATCGTGTCGGCATCGGGGCAGCAGAATACGGCCGTGCCCTTGGGCTGACCGGGAATCTCGCCGCCATAGCGGAGGATATCGATGTACAGAAAGGCCACGTGCATGGCCATCGGGCAAAGTGTGCCGCGTTCGCTGTCGAAGTCCCATTCGTCGCCGACGCGGTGGCCACGGTGGCACGGGCAGGGGCCTTTGCGATCGATGAGCGTGATTCTGATGCGCGGGCGTCTCATATGTCAACCGCCTCGGGGCGCGGCCCCGGCGGAATGTATTTGCCCTTATCGGCATTGTCGCGGTTGCGGCGGACCGATTCCGCCACGGTGTCCACGGTCGCCGGCGCCATCGTGCCGGAGCCCGGCAGGCCGCTGATCAGCAGGATGTCCTTGCCCATCGAAGTTTCCCCCTCGCAAAGGGCGCTGCAAGCGTCTGAACACTCTCGCAGCGCCCGGCAAACTGTGTCAATACTTTTATGAAGAAAAATGCCGATCTCGCTTCACGATGTTCGGCGCTCATTCTCCGCCGACGCGCAGGCCTTCGTTGCTTTTCAGCGACGTGGCCGACAGCATCAGGTGGACTTTCATGAGCTGCTCCGCCTTGTCGGGGTCGTGCGCCAACAGTGCCTTGAGCAGGGCGCGGTGCTCGTCGAGGCTGGGATTGGTGCTCATGTCGAAGAACGAATCGTAAAAGATCATGTACACGCAGGTGCGCGCCAGCAAATTGTTGACGAACTCTGCCAGCACGGCGTTGCCGGAGCATTCCGCCAGCGTGCGGTGAAAGCGGTTGTTCACGTCGAGGTAGGCCTCGAAATTGCGGGCGGCGAAAATCTGTTCTTCCTCGTCGATCGTCCGCTGGAGTTTGTCCGCCTGCGCGGCGGTGATGTTGAGGGCCGCCTTGCGCGCCGCCAGGCACTCCAGATATTCGCGCAGCTCGTAAGTGTCCATGATTTCTTTCTTGGTCGGATTGGCGAGGCGGGCGCCGGCGTTGGGGATCAGCGTCGCCAGTCCCTCGGCGGCGAGGCGGCGGATCGCCTCGCGCACGGGGGTGCGGCTGACGTCGAGTTCCTGGGCGATCGCCTCTTCGGTAAGCCGGTCGCCGGGCTGGCGCTTTTTGGCGAAGATCTGGCCGCGCAGATGTCGGTAGACGAAATCCGCGGCAGTCGGGGCGTAAGCTTCCGGTTCTTTCATTTTCAAAGCCTCCTGCGAGCTGGGCTGAACGGACGGTCGGCCGTTGACGCCGGTCGATGTCGGAGCGATTTTCACAATTATACACCAATCATTGGGAGCCGCCGTTTCTGCGGACTTTTTCGGGATAAATCGCCGCCGAATTTTTGCATTTTTTTGCCGCGGTTTTTTCGGCCGGGAACAAGCGCGCGATTTTGGCCGGCGGGGCTGGAGAACATTCGTCGTTTGAGTCAAGGATCGGCATCCCAAAGCGGCGCGGCGATTTTCTCCGGTTGCTTCCTTATAATTGGAGTCCTCGCGGTGGTGCGTGCGTCTCCCCGCCTTTCATTACATTTCGAACTTTTTGCCCGTTTCCCGGCGCGCATGAAGACCGGACGTTTCCAGAACGATTTCGGCCACGTTGGTGGCGTGGTCGCCGATGCGCTCCATGTTGCTGATCAGGTCGATGAAGAGCACGCCGGACGAGGGCGTACAGCTCCCGTCGTTGAGGCGCTGTATGTGCGTGTGCCGCAGTTGCCTCTCCATGGCGTCGACCCCGTCTTCCATCGTCACCGACACCTCGCGGGCCAGTTCGACGTTCTCCGTGCGCAGGGCCTCGAGAGCCTTCTGCACCATCTCGCGGACCAGCGCGAGCATCGCGGAAAACTCCTGAACGGCGGACGGCGAAAATTCGAGATTGTGATCCTGAAGGTACTCGTAAAGCTCCATCATGTTCTGGGCATGATCGCCGATGCGCTCGATGTCGCTGGAGCCGTTCACGAGAGATTCGAGCAGCGAGGAAAGATGATCGGAGATGTGGCGCTGCCAAAGCTTGGCGGCGAAGGCGGCAACGCGCCGCGTCAGGTCGTTCAGGCCGTCTTCCACCCGATTCAGCTTGGACACGGCGCCCGGATCCTTGGAGGCGAAAGCTTGCTTCACCAGGTCGAGCATTTCCAGCGCCATGCCGCCCATGTTCAGCAGTTCGTTGCGCACCGCCGTCAGCGCGGCGGCGGGCGACGTGTTCAGCAGGCTTTCATTCAGATAACGGGCGCCGGCGTAAACTTTTTCATCTTTGACCGGAATCAGCTTCTGGATCAGCCGGGCGAGCAAACTCACAAAGGGCAGCTGGAGTATGGTGTTGACGACGTTGAAGAGCGTGTGGGCGTTGGCCAGCTGACGGGCGATATTCGCGGACGTGTGCGAGATCAGCGCCGTATAGGGGCCAAGCAGCGGCAGGAAGATCGCCACGCCGAGCAGATTGAAAAGCACGTGCCCAGCGGCGGCCTGCTTGGCCGACCTGCTCGAACCAAGCGCGGCGATGACGGCGGTGATCGTCGTGCCCAGATTGTCGCCCAGCAGGATGGCGATGGCCGACTGAAGCGGCAGCAGCCCCTGCACGGCCATGGCGATGGTGAGGCCGACCGTGGCCGAACTCGACTGCACGGCCATGGTCAGCAGCGTGCCGGCGGCGACGCCCAGCAGCGGATGAGCGGCGAAGGTGAGAAAAAACTGTTTGTTGGCGGCGAGAAAGCCGAGCGCGTGCTCCATCGTGCTCATGCCGATGAAGAGCAGCCCGAAGCCGAAGATGCCGTTGCCGACGTAGCGGCGTTTTTTCGAGTGGCCGAAGACGGCCAGCAGCATGCCGACGCCCAGCAGCGGCAGCGCCAGCTCGCTCATGTTGAAGGCGACCAGCTGCGCCGTGACGGTGGTGCCGATGTTGGCTCCCATGATCACGCCGAGCGCCTGCTTCAGCGTCATCATCCCCGCCTGCACGAAGCTCACCGACATGATCGTCGTGGCGGCGCTCGACTGGATCACCATCGTTACCAGCGTGCCGACCAGCGCGCCCTTGAGCGGCGTGCTCGTCAGCGACGCGATCAGCGTGCGCATGCGGTCGCCCGCCAAATCCTGAAGGGCGTCGCCCATCAGTTTGATGCCGTACAGGAACAGCCCGACGCCGCCCATGATCTGGAACAGAGTGCTCAAGTTCATTCGCTCCCCCCGGTCTTCATTAAAAAGATGCCTCTTTCATGAAACATACGCTTCTTCGCTTCAGGGTGCCGACAGGAAGCTAATGGAGCGTGGCGCCGCGCCCGCCGACCGGACGTGCAGCAGAAAAACGCGAAGAAAACGCATCACATCCCGCCTTTCAAAAAAATGCCGGAAGCTCTCGGACTTCCGGCATTTTGCGAGCGGAAGACGACGGCCTTCCGACCGAAAAAATCTAAAGGAAAAGTTCCCGCGCGCAGACCAGAGCGAACGCCAGGATCGCCATGCCGCAGGCGAAACTGGCCGCGTCCTTGGCGGCTTTGGCCAGCGGATGCCATTCTTGCGTACAGAGATCCACCGTCTTTTCGATGCCGGTGTTGAGCGCTTCCGCGATCAGCACCAGCAGTCCCCAGGGCAGCGCGGCGGCGAAAGCGGAAAGGCCGCGCCGCCAGCACACGGCCGACAGCGCGGCAAGCAGCATGACCAGTTCCTGACGGAACGCGGCTTCCCCGAGCAGCACGAGAAAGCCGCCCCAAGAGTGCGCCAGCGCTTTGAAAAGATGTCTCATCACACCACGTCCTGAAAGATTCTGCCGCGAAACGGCGACGGCCCGCGGTTTTTTTATTCCCTATTCGGGAGTGAAAATGCTCTCGATATATTTCTGTTCCTGATCGAGCTGAAGCTGAATCAGAGCCCACTTCTGCTCTTCGGGGCTCATCTTGCGGAACTCTGTCCAATCGTCGTCTTCGATGATCTCTTCGTCTTCCGCCGGAGGCAGCGCTTCGTCGCGGAGCAGCTCCAGCTCGTCCTTGGAAAGCTCTCGTTTGTCCTTCATGAACTCTTCTCCCCCTTCTCTGGTACGATCAGGCATCGGGGCCAAGTTCCCCCTTTGCGACAACGGCGGTGTCTCCGCCCAGAACCGTGCGGAAGCGCGTCCCGTCGAGCCGTTCGAAAGCGACTCGGTTCGTGCCGCCGGGATTGTGCACTTCGATCGGGCTGTCCATGCCGAACAGCAAACCGGCCGACAGCGCCGCCGCCACGCTGCCCGTGCCGCAGGAATCGGTGAGATCCTCGACGCCGCGCTCGTAGGTCACGGCCGACAGCTCGCCGCGCCCGACGGGCCGCGCGAAGTTCACGTTGCAGCCCTGCGGGAACAGCGACGCGTCCGCACGGAATGCGCGCCCGATGCGCCGGCAGTCGTCGCGGCTCAGTTCCTCCGGTGCGAACAGCACGAGATGGGGCACGCCCACCCACAAGAAGCAGCTGCGGAAGGCCGCGCCGTCCATCGTCAGCGGCCGGTCGATCCAGTCCGGCGCGAACGACTGCTCGCCGAGGTCGATCTCGGCAAAGCTGCCCTCGACGCGCGCGCGCATCACGCCCGCCAGCGTCTCGAACGTCATTTCCGCCGGAGCGACGCCGCGCTCGTAAGCGAAGCGCGCGATACAGCGCGCGCCGTTGCCGCACATTTCGGCTTCCGATCCGTCGGCGTTGAACAGTCTCATGCGGAAATGCGCGCCCGCGGACGGCTCCACGATCAGCAGCCCGTCGGCGCCGACGGACGCGCGGCGGCGGCAGAGGCGGCGCGCCAGCTCCGCCAGTTCGTGCGCCGGTTTTTGCGCGGCCAGCATGTCGAGCGTGATGAAATCGTTGCCGTTGCCGTTGATCTTCCAAAATTCCATGGTCGTCCCTCCGCGAAGCGCTTTAATTTTCCATTCCAATTTTACCTCAAGCGGCGCGCTCTGTCCAAAACTTTCCGTTTCGTTCCGCAACGTTTCATTTTCCTCCTCTGGACAAAGGAAATTCAGTAATATATAATATGGTCAGCTTTGGTTAGACGATTGCGAAAATCGGTCTGACCGGTGGAGGTGTCCGGCTATGAGCGTAGCCTACAAAGATTATTACGAAATTCTCGGCGTGTCCAAGACCGCCACGGAACAGGAAATAAAAAGCGCGTACCGCAAACTGGCGAAGAAGTACCATCCCGACGTGAACAAGACCCCCGGCGCGGAGCAGAAGTACAAAGACGTGAACGAAGCGTACGAAGTGCTGCACGATCCGGCAAAACGCCAGAAATACGACGCCCTCGGCCCCAACTGGGAAGCCGCCCAGCAGTTCGGCGGACAGGGCGGCGGCTTTCAGGGCTTCGGCGGATTCCCCGGCGGCGGCGTGCACATGGAATTCGGCGACGGCGGCGGTTTCAGCGAGTTCTTCCAGACCATCTTCGGCAACATGGGCGGTTCCGCACGCGGCTTCAGCGCCAGCGACCTCTTCGGCGGCCGCAGCCGCACGGCCCGCGGCGAAGACAGCGAAGTGCAGATCACGCTTTCGCTGGCCGACGTGATCGCCGCGCCGCTGAAACGGAGCATGACGCTCAGCGGCGCGGCCGGGACCCGCACCATCGAAGTGAACCTGCCCCGCGGCATCCGCGAAGGCTCGCGCCTGAAACTGCGCGGCCAGGGCGCGCCCGGCCGGGGCGGCGGCGAAAACGGCGACCTGTACGTCGTCGTTCACATCGAGGCGGACAGCCGCTTCGAGATCAGCGGCTACGACCTCGTCACCGCCGTGACCGTGACGCCGTGGGACGCCGTGCTCGGCGGCACCGTGAGCGTGCCCTCCCCCGAAGGCGCGTTGAAAGTGAAAGTCCCCGCCGGCTCCCAGTCGGGGACCCGCCTGCGCCTGCACGGCAAAGGACTGCCCATGCGCGGCGGCGGCCTGCGCGGCGACTTGTACGCCACGATCGAAATCAGCGTGCCGCAGAACGTCTCTGCCCGCGAACGAGACCTGTGGGAACAGATCAGGGCGCTGCATGCGTAACGCCTTGCCTTTCTGCGGGAGAAAGGCGGACGACATTTATCGGTGACACAGGAGATCTCATCCGTTCTTTGGGCGGCGAAGGCGACAATTTTTGCCCTCTTCGGGGAAACATGATATAATTAGTCGGAGTACAAGAAACAAATCTATTCAATGGGGGGTAATACAATGAAAATTGGCGAACTGATTCAAAGCGGCGACTGGAAAGGCGAAAAACACGTTCCCGTGATCGAAGCGCCGGCGTCCGTCAAGGCGGGGGAGACGGCGCACGTGGTGCTTTCGGTCGGCAAGGAGATCGCCCATCCCAACACGATGGAGCACTACATCGCCTGGATCAAGCTCTACTTCAAGGGCGCGTCCAGCAAATTCGCGGTCGAACTCGGCGAGCTGACCTTCGACGTCCACGGCGACAACGCCACGGCGCCTCAGGGCTGTCTGCACGTCAAGCTCAAGGAAAGCGGCACGCTCATCGCCGTTTCCTACTGCAACCTTCACGGCCTCTGGGAGTCCAGCGCCGAGATCACGGTGGAGTAATCCGCCTGCGGAACACAAAATCTTCAAGGACAAAAAAGCCGATGATCGCTTGATCATCGGCTTTTTATCATGAAATTATGTTCTGCCCGCCGGATCAATCGTCGATGTAAAACTCGCGGGCGTGTTTGCGCCACAGGAAGAGCGCGGCGACGGCGCTGAGCGTGCCCAGCAGCAGCCCCCAGACGATGTAGCTCGGATGGCCTTTGCCGATCAGATAGCCGCCCAGGCCGGCCAGCGCGTAACCGTAAGCGATCAGTGTGCCGATGGAGAGAAACGTGACGATCAATCTCATGGGGAAAGGCTCCTTTGTCTGAATATAGACAGAACTTCCTGTCACGTATTGTACCAGTTTCTTCACTCTCTGTGTCATGATGCTGCGGCTCGTGATAAAATAAGCTGACCTGAGAGAAAACGGGGCCGTTGAGGGATAATATTTTATCGATAAAGCCCGTTTTTGAACGAATAATCTAGGCGGCGTCCTTTCGCGCCGCCGTCCCAGCTCAGAGGAGATGCATCCATGGAAAAGAGAACCCTTCCGACGCTCGATTTGAAGAGGCATTACGCGCAGATCAAGGAAGAAATCGACGGAGCGATCCGCGGCGTGGTGGAGAGTCAATATTTCGTGCTCGGTCCCGAAGTGAAAAGCTTCGAGAACGAGGCGGCCAATTATCTCGAAGTCAAACACGCCGTCGGCTGCGCTTCCGGTTCCGACGCGCTGCTGCTCGATCTGATGACGCTCGACGTGGGGCCTGGCGACGAGGTAATCACCACGCCGTTCACGTTCTTCGCGACGGTCAGCGCGATCACGCGCCTCGACGCCACGCCGGTCTTCGCCGACATCGATCCGAAGAGCTACAATCTCGATCCCGCCGAAGTGCTGAAAAAAATCACGCCGCGCACGAAGGTTTTCATGCCCGTGCACCTGTTCGGCCAGATGGTGGAGATGGAGAAGATCGCGCCCGAGTTGAAAAGCCGCGGCATCCATGTCGTCGAAGACTGCGCCCAGGCTTTCGGCGCGTGGCGCGAAGCCGGCGGCAAAATCGTCCGCTGCGGCGGCTGGGGGGGACTGGGGGCCTTTTCGTTCTTCCCGACGAAGAACCTCGGCGCCTACGGCGACGGCGGCATGGTGACCACGAACGACGACGCCCAGGCGGAACGTTTGAGCCGTCTGCGCGTGCACGGCGCCGGGACCACCTACTTCCACGACGAAGTGGGGCTCAACAGCCGTCTCGACGCACTGCAGGCCGCGATCCTGCGCGTGCATCTGCGCCATCTCGACGAGTGCATCGAGGAGCGCCGCCGCATCGCCGACCGCTACCGGATGCTGTTCGCCGAGCGCGAGCTGGGCGAATTCGTGACGACGCCTCATGAGCTCCCCGGCAACTATCACACCTATCATCAGTACGTGATCCGCGCCCAAAAGCGCGACGAGCTGATGGACTTCCTCGCCGCCGAAGGGATCGTTTCGAGAGTTTACTATCCGCTGCCGCTGCACTTGCAGAAGTGTTTCGCGTTCCTCGGCGGCCGGCGGGGCGATTATCCCGAAAGCGAAAGACTGGCCGAAGAGTGCTTGGCGCTGCCGATCTTTCCCGGCCTGACCATGGAGGAACAGCAGTGGACGGCCGATACGATCGCAAAATTTTACAAGTAGGCAGGCGGTAAAATCGTATTTTTTACCAATATTGACCAAAATGCCTGTTCATGATTCAATAGAGCTAAGCTCAAAACTGGGAGGTCTTTGAAAATGATGCCTATGCTGGGTCTTGACTGGACCATGATCATTCTGTTTCCCGCAATCCTGCTGGCGATGTGGGCGCAGGCGCGCGTGAAGAGCGCTTTTGCCACCTATTCTCGAGTCCATTCGCACAGCGGTCTGACGGCCCGTGAAGCGGCGCGCCGGATCCTCGACAGCTACGGATTGTCCGGCGTGCCCATCCGGCAGGTGGCCGGACAGCTCACCGATCACTACGATCCGCGTGACCGCAGTCTGTCTCTTTCGGAGCCCGTTTACAACAGCACGTCCATCGCCGCGATCGGCGTCGCCGCCCATGAAGTGGGGCACGCCGTGCAGCACGCCACGGGCTACGCGCCGCTGCAGATTCGCAACGCCGTGGTGCCGCTGCTGTCGCTGTCGTCGAGTGCCGCCATGCCGCTGTTCTTCATCGGTCTGCTGAGCGCTTCGAACATGCTGATGAACATCGGCATCCTGCTGTTCGTCGGCGTGCTGGCGTTTCATTTGATCACGCTGCCCGTTGAATTCGACGCTTCCAACCGGGCGCTCAAGGTGCTTTCCTCGAACGGCATGATGACTCGGGACGAGGTCGGCGGCGCGCGCAAAGTCCTCAACGCCGCGGCCATGACGTATGTGTCGGCGACGCTGATGGCGGCGCTCCAGCTCGTGCGTCTGCTGGCGCTTCGCAACTCGCGCAACCGTGACTGACAACGGCTGAAAAAAATCGGGTGGTTCCCGGGAAAGGGGAGGCCACCCGTTTTTTGACTGTCTGCCTTCGGGAGGATGACGATGAGATTTAACCCCTTGTGGCTGATGTTGTTGTTCCTGTTTCTGTTTTCCGGAGGCTGGATTCTGCTGATGCCGCTGTTTTTGGTGATGATTTTGCTCTGCGGCGGGATCTTTTTCGCTGGAGCGTCGATGCGCGGGCTGGCGAAAGCTCCGCGGCAGATCTGGGATGTGCTGTTCGACGCCCGCGTGCGCGCCAATCTGACCCTCTGCCACGCGGCCTGTAACGTGCTCCGTCGGAACGGCTGGCCGGAACTGACCGGCAGCGCCTCGGCAACGGGATTTTTCATCGAAGGCATCGACGACGAAAACGCCGTCTACGAGGCGTCGGTACAGGCGCTGGCGCGTTTGAAAAACGGCGAGAAATCGTTGCGGATCGTCGCCGCGAGCCCGCTGTTCCGCGTCATCGCCATGTGCCTGTTGACTCTGTTCCTGATTGTTTTGCTGGCGGCCGCAGGGAGCGCGAATGCGGTCAGTGTGGGGGCGGCCGTGGTCTTGTCGTGGTTCGTTGCCCTTTACGTCTCCCCTTTTTTGCAGGGAGTCGCGCTGAGCGGCAACGACGTGACGACCCTGCAGGTGCAGGGGGCCGCGTTCCGTATGCGTACGGAGACGGCATGGGGAGGGCGTTTCAGCAGCATCGAACGCGGCGTGGAGGTGTCCACGTCGGCGGAAAACGCCATCGAGGCCGAAATTGTCGAAGATTAGGCGTCCCATGGACGAAAAAAAGTTGCCGCTCATGCGCGGGGTTGAAGCGGCTATGTACCTCTGGCGCCAGGTGGATAAAGGCGGCATCGTCAGCGAGTCGCTGCGGACTTTGGGCGATCGCGTTTCGCCGCCGGACCGCACGTTGGCGGCGTCGCTGGCTTACGCGCTCGTGCGCCGGCTTTCGCTGTGGGAGCATCTGCGCGAAAAGTTCCTGCTGCCGCGCCCGGAAAAATTTTCCCAGTCGGTGCGGGCGGCGGTGTTGATGGGCGCGGCCGGACTGACGGAACTGGAGAAGTTCGCGCCCGCTGTGCTGATCTCGTCGTTGATCGAATGGACGAAAACGCGCGATCCGCGCGGCGCCCGCGTGGTGAATGCCGTGCTGCGCCGCGTGCTGGAAGAAGGTCCGGCGGAGCTGCAGCGCCTGCGGGACGACGACAGTTTGGATTCTCTGTGCCTGCTCAGCGGCGTGCCGTCCTGGGTAGGCGAACGCTGGCGCCGCGATTACGGCCCGGCTGTCGGGCGCCGGCTCGTCGAACAGAACGCCGGCGGCAGCTCGCTTTCGCTGCGCCTGTCGCCGGACGCTCCGCGGGATCTGCCCCAGCTGCTCGAAGCGGCGGGACAAACCGTGGAGGAGTCGCCTCTGCCGGATGGGTTGCGTCTGGCCGGCACCGCGCTGCCGAGCGCGTTGCCGGGATACCGCGAGGGCTGGTTCACCCCCCAGAGCGAGTCCTCGATCCTTGTCGGCACGGAAGCGGCCGATTTCGAGGGGGCGCGCCTGCTCGACATGTGCGCCGGGCGCGGCGTCAAGACCGGCCAGATCGCCCAGCTCCGTCCCGACATCGCGGTCGAAGCGTGGGATCTCTCCAAAGGGCGCGTCGCCGCCGGCGTCCGCGAGATGGAACGCCTGAAACTGAGCGGCCGAGTCGTCATGCGTGCGGGCAGCGCCCTGGAACTGGAACCGCTGGGCGCCCCCGACGCGATCCTCGTCGATGCGCCCTGTTCGGGCAGCGGCACGTGGCGCCGCCATCCCGAAGGCAAATGGCGCCTTTCGCCGGAGAATCTGGAGGAACTGACGGAACTCCAATATCGGTTGCTGTGCCGCGCCTTTTCGCTGGTCAAGAAGGGCGGTAAAGTGGTATATTCCACGTGTAGCCTTCTCGCTGCGGAAAATGAAGAAGTGGTGGAAAAAGCGCTGCGCGCCTTTCCGGAAATCTCCGAGCGTCCTCTTTCCGCGGATTTCGGGGGAATCGCTTGCGGGAGAGGCGGCGTGCTGACGCCGGAAAATCCTTGGACTGACGGCTTCTATCTCGCCGCGTTCTCGAAATGAATTTTTTCTATCGGAGGCAAACATCATGGGCAGAACCTTTCGAGCGGCATTGTTGCTGGTGCTGCTGTGCATCATCGGCAGCGCGGCCTTCATCAGTTATAAAGTTTTCTTCTCCAATCCCGCCCGTTCGATCCCGCTGCTGAAAGGCAGCTCGGTCATCGAAGCCGTGCAGACGCTGGAGCGCATGGGCATCAAAGCCCGCGTCGAGGAAGAGGATTCGGCGCTTCCCCGCGGCACCGTCATTGGCCAGTGGCCGGAGACGGGCGTCAAACTCCGCGCCGACAAAGCGGCGATCCTCAAAGTCAGCCGCGGTTCCGAAAAACTCCCGTTGCCCGATCTGCGCGGTCTGACGGAGAAGCAGGCCGTGGCGCGTCTCGAGGAGGCGGGCTTCGTCCTCGGCGAAGTGCAGAAGATCAATCACGAGCGCCCCGCCGGCGTCGTCGTCGCCCAGAATCCCGCGGCGCCCGTGTCCATTTCCCAGAGCCGCGAAGTCGGCCTGCTGATCAGCCTCGGCCCGGCGGCCGCTTCCGGCACGGTGATCGTCCCCGATCTCGTCCAGCGTGACGAGAAGACGGCCGAGAGCTTGGCGCGCGAAAGCTCGCTGCGTCCTCGCCTGGAACGCGTTTACGACAACAGCTCGCCGCAGGGCATGGTCGTCTCCATGAATCCCGCTGCCGGCCAGCGCGTGCCCCGCGGCGCCGACGTTTATCTGCGCGTCGCCAGCTGGGACCGCAAACTGGCGCCGCAAAACGACGACGAGAAGAGCGGCAGCGGCGCGAAAGGAGCCGTTGAAGATCCCGGCGTCGAGCCGGACACGGCGGCCGCCCAGAACCGAAAGGGTGACGACGTCGTCGCGCAGACGGCGCAAGACGACAAGAAGCAGCCGCCCTCCGAAACAAAGAAAAAAGTCGCTTCGATCCGTTATCAGGCGCCGCCCGTGAGCAATCAGACGCTGGTCATCGAGCTGATCGACAAAGAAGGCGAACACACGCTCGTAAACCGCAAGGCCAAGGCCGGCGAGTACATCAAGATCAACGCTCCCTACGTGGGCGAAGCCGTCGTCACCATTTATCTGGGAGGCAATTTCGTATGGCAGGATCGCTACAATTGAAGCCGTTTCTGATCGCGCCTTCGATTCTTTCCGCCGATCCTCTGGCGGTCGGCGCCTCCATCGACGCGCTGAAAAACGATTTCGACTGGCTGCACGTGGACGTAATGGACGGCCATTTCGTCCCCAACCTGTCCTACGGTCCGGCGATCGTCAAGGCGCTGCGCCGCCGCTATCCTGACGCCGTCATCGACGTTCACCTGATGGTCGAGCCCGGCGAAGACTTTCTCGACATGTTCCTCGAATCCCGCCCCGATTACCTTGTCGTTCATCAGGAGGCATGCCGTCATTTGCACCGGGCGTTGTCGAAGATCGCCGCCGCCGGCGTTCGTCCCGGCGTGGCGCTCAACCCCGCCACGCCTGTGGAACTGATCAAGCCCGTGCTGAACATCGCCGACGTGGTGCTGCTGATGTCGGTCAATCCGGGTTTTGGCGGCCAGTCTTTCATTCCGGAAGTGACGGAAAAGGCCATTGCCCTGTGTCAGCTGCGCGAAGCCCGCGGGCTGGAGTTCCTGATCGAGATGGACGGCGGCATCGGCGCCGCCAACGTCGCGCAGGTGCGCCGTTGCGGCGTCGACGTGGCCGTGATGGGCAGCGCCGTTTTCGGCACGGCCGACCCGGCGGCGACCGTCGCGAAAATGCGTTTGCTGGCGGCTGGAGAATAGTGGCAGTGCCGGCAGCATACTCAAGCGGTGTTTCATGCATTTTTAAGGAGGAACCACGATGAAAGACGCGAACACCCCTACGAGCGATCGCAAGAAGGACGAGCCCCGTTCGCTTCAGGAACTGGGAGCCGAGCTGCAGCGCCTGCGCGAAAGCAAAAATCTGACGCTTGACGACATCTCGGCGGCAACCTGCATCAGAAAGAACTTTCTCGAGGACATCGAGGCGGGGAATTTCGTCCGCTTCAAAGCGCTGGTGTACGCCCGCGGTTTCGTGCGCACCTGCACGACGTTGATCGGCGCTCCCGAGTTGTGGAACGAATACCGCCAGCAGCTGACAATCGACACCTTTGGGGCGCCCCAAGACGCGCCGGAATTCATCGCTCGCTCAGGCAGTACGGGAAAGTGGCATTCCATGATGCCGCCTTCGTCGGCGCGGGCCGGCGCCGCGAACATGGGACTGCCGGCCCGCGGTTTCCGGCACAGCTCGGCGCGCCGCAACGGCGTGGTGCTGTTGGTTCTTCTTACCGTGGGAGCTCTTGGCGGACTGTGGTTCAACTGGGACCGCATCCGCGGCGAAGTCTCCAAGCTGCAGCGGGAACAGGCCTACGACGAGATGAAGAGCCGCGAGGCGGAACAGGCGCGCCACAACGAAATGCAGAAGGCCGAGGAAGCGGCGGTGCAGCGCGAAATGCAGGCGCGCCGACAGACAGAAAATGCCGGCGCGGAGCCGGACGCCGAAAAAGCTCCCGCCTCTGCGGAGAAACCTGCCGCCATGCCGGAAGAAATGGGCGAAGCCGCCGCCAAAGCCGCGCTGACGATCCGTGCCAGCGGCGATTGCTGGCTGCGCGTCAGAGAGGGAGACAGAGACCTTCTCGTGACCACGGTGAGCGAAGGCTTTGAGCAGACCTTTCCGCTGGACAGGACGCTGTCCGTCCGTTTCGGCGCCGGGCAGAACGTGCTGGTCTCCACGAACGGTCGGGATTTCGCTTCCCCCGGCGCCGGCGTGCAGCGCTTTGAGTACCGCCCCGACGGCTCGAGCCTGAAAGTGAGAAAATAGCTCTTGAAGAACCTGCACATCATCAGCCTCGGCTGTCCGAAAAACGCCGTCGACAGCGAACATCTCGGCGGCGTCCTCGAGGCGGCGGGATTCCGTCTCGTCGGCAGCGCCGAGGAAGCCGACGTCGCTTTGGTCAACACCTGCGGCTTTCTGCAGGCGGCCGTGGAAGAGGGCATCCAGGTCATCCTCGATCTCGAACGGTTGAAAAAAGCCGGCGTCGTCAGGCAGATCGCCGTCGTCGGCTGTATGCTGAACCGCTACGGCGACGAACTGAAAGCCGAGTTCCCGACGGTGGATTTCTGGGCGAAGTCGGAGGACTGGGGCGCGCTGCTGCGAGAGATGGGGCGCGGCGTTCCGGCCGCGGCGGAATCCGGCTGCCTGCGCGCCGACCTGGCGGGCACGCCCTGGACGCGCTATCTGAAAATCAGCGAAGGCTGCAACAGCCGCTGTTCCTACTGCGCCATTCCCGGCATCCGCGGCCGCCTGCGCAGCGTGCCGGTGGAACAGATCGTCGGCGAAGCGCGGCGCCTCGTCGATGAAGGCGCGAAAGAGCTGTGCCTCGTCGGCCAGGAACTGAGCATTTACGGTTCCGATCTGTTCGGCCGCCCCTCGCTGCCGCGCCTGCTCGACGAGCTGGAGAAGGAGCTGCCGCGCGGCGTCTGGCTGCGCCTGTTCTATCTGCATCCCTCGCTGGTCGACGCGGTTTTTCTCGAGCGCGTCGCCGCCAGCCCCGTGATTCTGCCGTGGCTCGACATCCCCATCCAGCACGTCGACGACGACGTGCTGCGGCGCATGAACCGCCCGCCGGTGGAGCGCCATATCCGCGAGCTGTTCGCAAGAGGGCGCGAGATCAATCCCGATTTCGCCTTCCGCACCACGCTGATGGTGGGATTTCCCGGCGAGACGCGGGCGCAGTTCGACAAGCTGCTCGACTTCGTCGAGGAGATCGGCTTCGACCGCCTCGGCGCGTTCCCCTATTCGCCCGAGGACGGCACGCCGGCGGCGTCGTTTCCCGATCAGATTCCCGAGGAAGAGAAGACGGCGCGCTACAACGAGCTGATGGAGCTGCAGCGGCAGGTTTCGCTGACGCGGCAGGCGCATTTCGTCGGGCATGAGCTGAACGTGCTGATCGACGAGGTCGATGAGGAAACGGGCGAGCGCGTCGGCCGCTCGTTCCGCGACGCGCCGGAGATCGACGGCGTCGTCACGGTGACGGGAGCGGGGCGCGCCCGGCCGGGCGACATGATCAGGGTGAAGATCACCGCTTCGTCGGAATATGATTTGTCGGGAGAGGCGATTCATGAATAACGATCCTGTGATGACGCTGCCGGGGCTGATCGCCACCGTCGGCGGGCTGGGGAAATTTGTCAGGAAAGCGCCGGGCACGGCCGGCAGCGCCGCGGCCTGCGTGCTGGCGGTGTTTCTGCCCGAGCCGCTCCGTCTGGCGGCGATCGCCGCGCTGGCGGCGGTCGGCGTCTGGGCGGCCGGCGCCTATGAAAAGGCGTCGGGACGTTCCGATCCCGGCGAAGTGATCATCGACGAGGTGGTCGGCCAGCTGATCGCCACGATCGGCCATGTGGCCGTGGTCGGGCAGGGCAGCGGCGCGGTGAACTTTCTCATCCCCAGTTTCCTGCTGTTCCGTTTCTTCGACATCCTCAAGCCGTGGCCGGTCAACGCCTGCGAAAAGGCTCCCGGAGGTCTGGGAGTCATGCTCGACGACGTGACCGGCGGCGTTTTGGCCAATCTGGCGCTCTGGGGCCTGAGAAAGATCTTCATCGAAGGCTGGTGGCCTTTTTAGGGAGCCGGCGTGATTTTTTGAAGGAGGCTGGTCATGACGCAGGAAGAAAATATCGCGGCGGTGGCGCTGAAATTGAAGGAACTGGCGCTGGCGCGACGCGCCACCGTTGGCACGGCGGAATCCTGCACGGGCGGCCTGATTGCCGCGGCGATCACGGCGGTGCCGGGCAGCAGCGAGTACTTTCTCGGCGGCGTCGTCAGCTATGCCAACTCGGTCAAAGCGAAACTGCTGGGCGTGCCGGAAGAAATCCTCGGCACGGTCGGCGCGGTGAGCGGCGAGTGCGCCCGTTTCATGGCGCAGGGCGCGGCCACAGCGCTCGGCGCCGATTGGGCCGTGTCCGTGACCGGCGTGGCCGGGCCCGACGGCGGCAGCGCGGAAAAACCCGTCGGCACGGTGTGGTTCGCTTTGTGCGGTCCGGGCGGGACGGAGGCCCATGCGCGTCGTTTCGCCGGCGGCCGCGCCGCGGTGCGCGCGCAGACGACAGCGCACGCTCTGTCGATGCTGATCGAGGCGCTGGCGGAGACGGAGTGATGGGGCGCGTGCGCTGTTTCTTTTGTCTGCCGCTCGCGCCCGAACTGAAAAAGGAGATCGCCGCCTGGATCGCCGCAAACCGCGCCGCGATTTCGGGCGTCCGCTGGGTGGCGGAGGCCGATCTGCACGTGACGCTGCGCTTCTGCGGCGAGATTCCGCAAGCCGCGGCGCAGCCCCTTGGCGACAGGGCGAAAAATCTTCTGGCGGAGCGGTGCGCCGCGCCGCTGAGGCTGACTTTGCGGGAAACGGGCACGTTCGGCCGGCCGCCGCGCGTGCTTTGGGCCGGGCTGGGCGGCGACACGGCGGCGCTCGAACGGCTGAACGCCCTGATCGAAGGCGCCTGCCGCGATGCCGGGCTGCCGCCCGATGGCAGAAAGTTTTCCCCTCACCTGACGCTGGCCCGTATGGACGCCTCGCGCGGGTTCGACCCGGCGGCGCTGGACGCTCTGCGTCCATGGAAGCTTGCCGGGCGCGGCTGGACGGCCGATCGCACGATCTTCATGCGCAGCCGCCTGACGCCCGCGGGGCCGCGCTACGAACCGTTGACCGTCTGCCGCTTGGGAACGGCGGCGGACGGAGCGTAGATTTCGATAAAATCACAGAGACTGGAGGAATTTCCCTTGGCTGAAGCAAAAAAGGGCAAAAAACTGACGCGCGAGGACATTCTCGAGCAGGCGCTCGACGACATCCGCAGCAAGTTCGGCGACGGTTCGATCATGCGCCTCGGCGAGCGCAACACGGCAAACGTGGAAGTGATCCCCACGGGCATCCTGCCGCTGGACGTAGCGCTCGGCATCGGCGGTCTTCCCCGCGGCCGCATCGTCGAGGTCTTCGGACCGGAGGGCAGCGGCAAGACCACGCTGGCGCTGCACGCCATCGCCGAAGCGCAGAAGGCCGGCGGCGTGGCGGCCTTCATCGACGCCGAACACGCTCTCGATCCGCGTCTCGCGGCGGCACTGGGCGTGCAGATCGAATCGCTCTACCTGTCGCAGCCGGACAGCGGCGAACAGGCGCTTTTCATCCTCGAGACGCTGGTGCGCAGCGGCGCCGTGGACATCGTCGTCGTCGACTCGGTGGCGGCGCTGACGCCGCAGGCGGAGATCGACGGCACGATCGGCGAGAGCCAGGTGGGCCTGCAGGCGCGCCTGATGTCCTACGGACTGCGTCGCCTCACCGCTTCGATCGCCCGCAGCAACTGCGTGGTCGTGTTCATCAACCAGCTGCGCGCCACGATCCCCACGGGCTACTCCAAAGGGCCCACGGAGACGACGACGGGCGGCCGCGCCCTCAAGTTCTACACTTCCGTGCGCATCGAAGTGCGCCGCGGCAAGCAGATCTCCAAGGGCGACGACGTGATCGGCCACGAGCTCTACATCAAGGTGGTCAAGAACAAGCAGGCGCCGCCGTTCCGCAGCGCCCACTGCTCGTTGATCTACGGCAAGGGCATCCCCCTGACCATGTCCATCGTCGACATGGCCATCGACGCCAACGTGGTCAAGCGCAAGGGCTCGTGGCTCACCTACAAGGGCGAGACGCTCGCCCAGGGCAAGGACCGCCTGGCCGAGTTCCTCGACAAGAGTCCCGAGATGCTGGCCGAGATCCGCAAGACCGTGCTCGACCAGGCCGCCGAGGGCCTTGGCTTCTACACGGCGCCGGAAAAAAGCGACGACGAAGATTCCGTGGGCAGCGGCCACGGCGTGGACATCGACGAAGAAGTGATCGATCTGGACGTTTCCGACGAGTCCATGAAGGACGAACCTGAGAAGGAAGGCAAAAGGTAACGGCGCATTTTCCCCGAAAAGACGGCGAAGAAAGCATGGGGCTCCCGATGCACAATCGGGAACCCCATGCTTTCTTCGCCGTCTTTATACTGCTCGATCAAAAAGCCGAACGCGAGGGCGCTGCGAGGGAGATTCACAAAGCGAGCTGCGCAGCAGTCGATGTGGTCCCGAGCGACTGAATTCCTCCGCAGCGCCCGGAAAAACATGTTAATACTTTTTATCGCAAATTAGCATGATAGGCCATGATTTTGTATTTTTATTGTTCGGCTCGCCGTTTTCCAGCCACAAATATACGTCTCTATGATATAATTACCTTATAGAAAATGACACTGCGTGTTTGGGAACGCTCAAACGCTCCTGCTCGGGCAGGGTGAAAGCGTCGGCCCGAAGGGGGCGCTTGAGGGAGCCAGTCGAGGCCTCTCCGGAAAACAGTTTTGCAGTTTTGTCTGCACGATCAAGAGCATCCGCACCGGCGAAGTTCGTCACACTTTGCGGAGCGGGTGCTTTTGTTTTTCCCCCAAGGCGCGGCGCATTCCCGTAAGATTCATGGCATTTCGAAAAGGAACGAAAGGGGCGTTTTTCATGGATTTTTCGACGACAATCAAGAAGTTGGGCATCGAACAGGCTCTCACGTACGTGTTCAGGGAACCCGAGAAGAATCTCAGAAAGCTGATCGACTGGGCCGACCGGTTCGACCGCGGCGAGTTTGCGCCGCAGCGCCGGGCGGTCAGAGAGGCGATCACCAATCCGCGGGATCCTTATTATCCGCTCGTCCGCCGGCTCCTGACGGACGTGGATGCTGACGTTCTGAAGACTCTGGCGGTGAATTTCTTCGTCAACGCCAATCTGAGCGGATGGCCTGTTCAGGAACGGTGCCGCCAAAAGTACGGCTGCAATGTTCCCTGGGCGATCCTGATGGATCCGACGTCGGCCTGCAACCTCCACTGTACGGGCTGTTGGGCGGCGGAATACGGCAACAGGCTGAACTTGAGCCTCGACGAGATCGACGACATCATCCGGCAGGGCAAGGAACTGGGCGTTTCCATGTATATCTACACGGGCGGCGAGCCGCTGATGCGCAAAGACGACCTTATCCGCATCTGCGAGCGGCACCCGGACTGCGTGTTCCTCTGCTTCACCAACGCCACGCTGATCGACGAGGCTTTCGCCGACGAGATGCGGCGCGTGAAGAATTTCGTCCCCGCCATCTCCCTGGAAGGCGGCGAAGAAGCGACCGACGGCCGGCGCGGCCGCGGCGTCTACCAAAAGGTGATGCGGGCGGTCGATCTTCTGCGCCGCAAGAAGCTGTTCTACGGGATCTCCACCTGTTACACGCGCGCCAACTACGAATCGGTCACCTCGGAGGCGTTCTATGACAGCCTGATCGCCATGGGCGCGTATTTTGTCTGGTTCTTCCACTACATGCCCGTCGGCAACGACGCCGTGCCGGAGCTGCTGCCAACGGCCGCGCAGCGCCGGGGGATCTACGAGCGCATCCGCCGCTACCGCCGCACCAAGCCGCTGTTCTCGATCGATTTCCAGAACGACGCCGAGTACGCGGGCGGCTGCATCGCCGGCGGACGCCGCTACCTGCACATCAACGCCAACGGCGACATCGACCCCTGCGTGTTCGTTCATTATTCCGACTCCAACATCCGCGAGAAGACGCTGCTGGAAGCGCTGCAATCGCCGCTGCTGATGGCCTACCACAAGGGGCAGCCGTTCAACGAGAACATGCTGCTGCCCTGCCCGATGCTGGAAAATCCGCAGAAACTCCGCGCCATGGTCTCGGCAACGGGAGCCCGCTCCACGGATCTGCAGTCGCCCGAATCGGCGGAACACCTGTGCGCCAAGTGCGACGAATACGCCCGCCTCTGGGCGCCCGTGGCGGACGGTTTATGGCAGCGCCGCCGCGCGGAAGAGAAAGAAAAGGTCGCCATCAGCGCCGAAAGCGGTTCGTAACGCCGTTTTTCGATCGCACGGCGCCTTTGAAAAAAGAGCCTGTCTCTCGTCTCGTTGGGCACGAGTCGAGAGGCAGGCTCTTTTTCGCGAAAGAATTTCGCCGTGCGGAGCGCGCGTTCATTTCCTGCCGTTCCAGCAGTACGTGCAGAGCTTGCAGGGTTCGACGCCGACGGCGGCGAGCATGTCGTCGAGGCGGTTGAACTTGAGTGAGGAAAATCCCATCTGGCGGCGGATGTTTTTTGAGGCTATAATATTGAAGAATAAACGCACTTGTGCGCAAAATTATCAACGAGGTCGCAGCCATGGAATTTAAACGAGAACAGTACCTAAAAATGTTGATCGATTGCATGCACAACGGGTTGATCAAGGTGATCACGGGGATGCGGCGGAGCGGCAAGTCGTACCTGCTGTTCAATCTTTTCACGCGGTATCTGCGGCAGTCGGGCGTGCCGGAATCACATATCGTCCCGATTGAGCTGGATGTCTGGGAAAACAGGCAATATCGGAATCCCGGCGCGATCTTGGATTATATCGAGTCGCGGATCGAGGACAGCGCGAATTATTATATCCTTCTCGACGAGGTGCAGATGCTCGACGGGTTCGAAGAGGCGCTCAATTCGCTGCTTCATGTCAAAAACGTCGACATTTACGTGACGGGGAGCAATTCAAAATTTTTGTCGAAGGACGTAATTACGGAATTCAGGGGCAGAGGGTACGAAATTCACGTTTATCCGCTGACGTTCAAAGAGTTTATGGAATCATACGAGGGGGATATTTACCGGGGCTGGGCGGACTACGTCGTTTACGGCGGGCTGCCTCTGGTCGCTTCGATGAGGACGGAAGCACAGAAGGTCAAGTATCTGACGGACCTTTTTGCGGAAACGTATTTGAAAGACATCATTGAGCGCAACCGCATCGAAAAAACGCAGGAGTTGGAAGACGTCGTCAATATTCTGGCGTCCTCGGTCGGCTCTCTGACCAATCCGAGCAAAATCCTGGCGACGTTTCGAAGCGGGCTGCATTCGCAGATCAGTCTGAACACGGTCCGGCGGTACGTCGAATATTTGGAAGACGCGTTCGTGATCAGCGCGGCGCAGCGCTACGACGTGAAGGGACGGAAATACGTCGGCTCGCCGCTGAAGTATTATTTCGAGGACGTAGGGCTGCGCAACGCCCGGCTGGGCTTCCGGCAGACGGAAGAAAACCACATTATGGAAAACGTAATCTATAACGAACTGAGAAGCCGGGGCTTCGCCGTCGACGTGGGAATGGTTCGGAAGAGGGAGCGCGACGCCGGAGGGAAGCAGCTGGCCCGCCAGCTGGAAATCGATTTCGTCGCCAATTTGGGGAGTCGGCGTTATTACGTTCAGTCGGCGTTCAGTCTGGCCGGCGTCGAAAAAACCGCGCAAGAAAAAGCGCCGCTGAACTGTCTCGGCGATTCTTTCAAAAAGATCATCGTCGTCAAGGACGTCGTCAACGTGATGAGAGACGCAAACGGCATCACGACGATGAACGTTTTCGATTTTCTGACGAAGGGAAACAGCCTCGAACTGTAACGTTCCCGCGCGCTTTTGCGGTTCATACAACAGAGCCGTCCTTCCGTCCACGCGGTGCGGACGGAAGGACGGCTCTGTTGTTCACGGCGGAGTGACGGTCTATTCCCTGCCGTTCCAGCAGTACGTGCAGAGCTTGCAGGGTTCGACGCCGACGGCGGCGAGCATGTCGTCGAGGCGGTTGAACTTGAGCGAGGAAAATCCCATCTGGCGGCGGATGCCTTCCAGCATGGCGGCGTAGCGCTCCGACTCGGGATCGCAGTACTCGTCGAGGACGGCGCGCTCGGGTTCGTGCCCTTCGAGTTTGCTGACGATGCGGCGGGCGATCAGCTCCATGTCGGAGTTGGAGCGCGAGAAGTTGATGTACTTGCAGCCGAACATGATCGGCGGGCAGGCGGGGCGGGCGTGGACTTCGCGCGCGCCGGTGCGGAACAGGAACTCGGTGGTCTTGCGCAGCTGCGTGCCGCGCACGATGGAGTCGTCGATCAGGAGCAGGCGCTGTCTTTCGATCAGTTCGCGAACGGGGATCAGCTTCATCTTGGCGATCATGTCGCGCTTGGACTGGATGGTGGGGATGAAGCTGCGCGGCCAGGTCGGCGTGTACTTGATCAGCGGGCGCGAAAAGGGCACGCCGGATTCGTTGGCGTAACCGATGGCGTGGGCGATGCCGGAGTCGGGCACGCCGGCCACCGTGTCGATCCGCTCGCGGCTCATGCCGTCGCGCCGAGCCAGCATACGGCCGCAGTTGTAGCGCATCTGCTCGACGGAGACGCCTTCGTAGTGCGAGGACGGATAGCCGTAATAGACCCACAGGAAGGTGCAGATGCTCATTTTTTCTCCCGGCGGCACGAGGGTGGTCACGCCTTCGGGGGTCATCAGGTCGATCTCGCCGGGGCCGAGCTCCTTGTAGTCGCGATAGCCGAGGTTGAGGTAGGCAAAGGGCTCGAAGGAGGCGCAGAAGCCCTCGTCCTTCAGGCCGATGGTCAGAGGCGTGCGGCCGAAGCGGTCGCGGGCGCAGTAAATGCCGTCGGCGCTCAGCACCAGCAGAGTCATGGAGCCGTCGATCATCTCCTGCGCGTACTGAATGCCCTCGACGAGGCTGTCCTTCTGGTTGATGAGGGTGGCGACGAGCTCGGTGGAGTTGATGTCGCCGGAGGCCATTTCGAAGAAGTGGATGCCGGTGTTCTTCATGATCACGTCGAGCAGACGGTCTTTGTTGTTGACCTTGCCGACGGTCGTGAGCGCATAGGTGCCGTGATGCGAACGCACCACCAGCGGCTGGGGATCGTAGTCGGAGATGCAGCCGATGCCCATGGTGCCCTGCATGGCGTTGGCCTCTTTCTCGAACTTGGTGCGGAAGGGAGAGTTTTCGATGTTGTGGATGGCGCGGTCGAACCCCTTTTTGCCGTAAACCGCCAGACCGGCGCGCCGCGTTCCCAGATGGGAATGGTAGTCCGTGCCGAAAAACAGATCGAAAACGCAGTCTTCCCTCAGCGCCGCCGCAAAAAAACCGCCCATGATGTCTTCCCCCTGACCGCTTCACGCTGTTCGCGAAAAAAATTCGACGCGGCTTCCCTCGGAAAACCGCGCTCCGCCGCGCAGAAAATCTTACCAGAACATTTTAGCATAAAACAGGATATATTTCAGGGATATTGTGTCGCAGCTCGGCAATGATAGTAAAAAAATCCCAGTTCCGGCTCCGCTTTCGCCCCGCTAGAACGCCAGCTGCACGAGCAGCATGTAGCAGATCGTGCCGGCGGCGATGGAAAGGAGCATCTGCCGCTTCCACACGTGCAGACGCACGGTGACGGCGATCGAGATCAGCTCCGGCAGGCCGTGAGAGCCGCCGAGAAGGCTGACGTTTTTCAGGCAGTAGACCACGAGCAGACCGAACACGGCGCCGGGCAGCGCTTTGCCCAGATAACGCACAAACGGCGGCGTTGGGCGCGACGCGGAGAAGATCGCGAAAGGCAAAAAGCGCGTGGCCATCGTGCCGAGCGCGCACATCGCGACGGTAATGATTTGCTGCGACAGAGTCATTCTTCATAGCCTCCCCGGTGAATGATGGGACGACGCCAGAGCGCCAGCAGGGCAAAAATGACGAGCATCGACGGGATCATGAAGGAATCCGGGCCGAAACAGAACAGGCACAGGGCCGACGAGGCCAAGCCGATCAGCGCCGTCAGGCGGCTTTTTTCCTTGAGCCATTGTTCCGTGAAGATGACGACAAACATGGCCGTCATCACGAATTCCAGCCCTTCGGTATTGAAGCGCACCAACGAGCCGAGCGCGCCGCCGAGCGCCGAGCCGCTCACCCAGTAGGCGTAATTCAGCAGCGACACAAAGAGCATGAACCAGCCGCGGTCGACGCCCGCCGGAACCGCAGCGGCGCAGTTGATGGAAAAGGATTCGTCGCACATGAGGAAGATCAGCAGCGGCTTCTTCCAGCCCAGCTCTTTGAACTTTTCCAGCATGGCCAGGCCGTAGAAAAGATGCCGCGCCTGGATGACCAGCGCCATCGCCAGCGCCTGCAGCGGCGCGAAAGGCGCCGTCAGCATGGAGACGGCGACGAATTCCAGCGAGCCGCCGAAGATCGTCATCGCCATCAGCAGCGGATACCAAAAGCTGAATCCCGACACGTTCATGTAAACGCCGTAGGTCAGGCCGAGGAACCAGAATCCCGCAAAAATCGGGATCGTAAAGGGGAAAGCCGCTCGCAAAGCGCGGCAGACGACCGCCTTATCGTTCATAAAAACACTCCGTTTCACCGTAAATGATTGACAATTATAAGACGGCGTCCCTATAATGAAAATGGAAAATAACTTTCTTTGCGCAGACAAAAGGATCCCGTCCGCCGGCGCGGCGGCCGTCCCCTTGCGATCGTCCCGCCGCCCTGCCCGTCACCTCGAAGGAGCGATGTCCCGTGAGCAACGATATGGCTTTCTGCAAAACTTTTCCCGACGGTTCGCACGTCACCGTGCTGTGGAACGAGCGGGAAGGGGTGCGCCTGAAAATGCCGGAAGACCTCTGGTCCCTGCCGCACGACCTGGCCTCGGAATTCCTCCGCCGCGTCGCCGAGGGGCGTCCTTCCGCCGCCGACCGCCAGGTCTTGGAAGACTGCGCCGATACCGTCGAAGCCGCGCGGGGCGGAGCGAACGCTCCCTGACGAATCCCGCCGGCCGAAAGGAGCGATTTTCATGATCGTGATCATATCGGAACACGGCGTGTCCTTCACGCTCGACCAGTTCAACCGTCTGTCCCGTCCCATCGTCTCCGTGACGAGCGACCGGGGCGGAAACATCTGCACGTTCGTCGGCGAGGAGGATCGCCTGCTCGTCCGCCACGCCGACGGCTACTACGCCGACGAGTGGGGCTTCAAGTACGACGCGCTCCATTACGTCGAACTCGACGCGCAGGGGCGCGAGATGAGCCGCCTTGCCATGAACCGGGTCATTCCGGTGCGATGAAGGAAAGAGCGCAAAAAAAAGAGCCTCGTAAAGCCCCAAGCAGGGGTTTACGAGGTTTTTTCGCGTTCTTCGGGAAACATTCGCCGCCGCGGACCGCGACAGGCACGCCGGCCTTAAACGATCTTCGCCACGTCGTCAAAGGCGCGCTTGGGCACGAAGTAGTCGCGTTTTTCGTCTACGTAGTATTTGACGCTGCCGTCGGCGCCGACGGGCACGAGCGTGCTTTTGTGCGCCGGATAGCCCAGCGCGACGACGAGAAACACCGTGTCTTCCGCGGGCACGCCGAGCAGCGCGGCGATTTCGGCGCGGTTGACGGAGGCCATCAGGCAGCTGCCGACGCCCGCCTCCCATGCCGTCGTGGCGATCGTGTTGGCGGCGATGCCCACGTCCACGTCGGCGAACGCGCCCGAACCGGCTTTTTTGACGATGACGACAAAGGCTACGGGACGTTCGCCCTCGGCCGGCGTGCCGATCTCTTTGGGCAGATAGGCGGCCCATCTGACGAGCGGCTGCATTTGAGCCACCAGCGCGGAGCTCTGCACCGCGATGAAGCGCAGCGTCTGGGCGTTGGCCCCCGTGCTGGCGATGCGGGCGTTCTCCAGCACGGCGCGAAGCAGCCCGTCCGGCAGCGGGCGCTGCTCGAAGCGGCGGTACGTGCGGCAGCCCACATAAAGTTCGGAAAGTGTCATCCGGCATTCCTCCTTCGGGAATCGAAATTGCGTGCGTCTTTATTTTAACAGTTTCGGAACGGAAAGTGGAGCAAGAAACGAAACTGCTATTCATTTAATTTCGTCCTTGACAGATATAATGAACCAGAGTGTCATTCACGGCATCAAATAAAAGTTCAGCTTCTTCGCTGTTGACGACGGATAAGTTTATTCAGGAGAAATTCATCATGAAAAAACGGTATCGCGGCGCGACCGGGCTGGCGGCTTCTCCGATTTTCACCGCGGCGGGCCGGGCAGCGCGCGGCGCTTTGAAAAATCCTTCGCGTTTCTCGGTTTCTCGATTACATAAATAGAAAAACTTATGCGGATTTGCCGAGACCGGTAAACTCGGATATAATACGGACGCTGTAAATTTCTTCTAAATTGAAAGGACGTTATCAAGAATGAAAAAGTATCTCGCTGAATTTGTCGGCACGCTCGTGCTCGTGCTTTTCGGCTGCGGCACGGCCGTCGTGCTGGGCTGCAACGGCGCGCAGGTCAACGCCGCCTATCTGGGCACGGCGCTGGCGTTCGGCCTGGCGATCGTCGCCATGGCCTATTCCATCGGCAACGTTTCCGGCTGCCACGTCAATCCCGCCGTCTCGCTGGGCGTGCTGCTGACCGGCGGCATGAGCTTCGGCGACTTTGTCGGCTACGTGATCGCCCAGTTCGCCGGCGCCACGGCCGGCGCGGCCCTGCTCGGCTACCTCTGCGGTTGGGACAGCAGCTTCGGCGCCAATGCGCTGTATGGCGGCGACGTGGTGAAAAGCTTCGCCGTCGAGGCCGTGCTCACCGCCACGTTCGTGCTGACGATCCTCGGCGTCACCTCCAAGTCCGGCCACAATAAGTTCGCCGGCCTCGCCATCGGTCTGACGCTCGTCCTGATCCACATTTTCGGCATCCACTTCACGGGCACCAGCGTCAACCCCGCCCGCAGCTTCGGCCCCGCCTTCTTCGCCAAGGGAGCCGCCATGGCCGACCTCTGGGTCTTCATCGCCGCGCCTCTGGCCGGCGCGGTCGTCGCCGCGATCGTCTGGAAGGCGATCGAGCCCGAGAGCAAATAGTTCTTTCGCTCCATCCAAAAGGACCGCCGCTTCCCGTCGAGGGAGGCGGCGTTTTTTACGACACAAAAGGCGCGACGCCCGGACAGGCGTCGCGCCTTTTGTATGAAACGTTTGACGCATGCGAGAGCCGCAGGGCCCCTGCGCGCTACTTATTGAACGCGATTTCGAGCTGGGTGCCGAGAAGGTCGCGGCCGTCGCCGTTGAAGCTCTCCCAGAAATACCACAGCAGAATGGCGCCGATCAGTCCGCCGCCGGCGTCGACGACGATGAAGCAGCTCCATGCGCCGTCAAGTCCCATCAGCTGCGGCAGAACCAACAGCGCCGGCAGGAAAAGGAACCCTTGGCGGCAGAAATTGAGGAACAGGCTCACGCCCGAACGTCCCACGGCGAGAAACGCGTTTGAAGCGACGATGCCTGCCGCCGCAAAGGGCATGCCGAGATAGCCGATGCGCATGGCCCGCACCGTGAGACGGATCAAGGCCTCGTCGTCGGCCGCGAAGAGCGTGACCATGGCGCGCGCGAGAGACTCCGCGCCGATGAACGAAATCGCGAAATAGACGGAACTGACGGCGAGCGCGCATAAAATCGTGCGTTTGACGCGGTCCGACCGCTGGGCGCCGTAGTTGTAGCCGACAATGGGCTGAAGCCCTTCGCCGACGCCGAACACGGGCAGATAGATCAGGTTGTCCAAACAAAAGAAAATGCCCACGGCCGAAATGGCCAAATCGCCGCCGAGATCGTTGACGATGTTGTTGAAGAGCATCATGCTGACGGTGTAAAAGAGCTCCATTAAAAAGGGAGAAGCGCCCACAAGGAGCATTTCCCTGACGATATCCCCATTGGGTTTCAGCGACGCGGCGCCGATTCGCAGCGATCCCGCGCCCCTGAGATAGAACAGCGCCACCCAGACGAACGAGGCGATCTGGGCCAGCGACGTTCCCAGCGCCGCTCCGGCAATGCCCATGCGCATGCGCGCAATGAAGAGCCAGTCTAGGAACACGTTCATGCCCGCGCCGACGCACAACGTCCACATGGCGTAACGAGGATGCCCCTCGGCGCGGATCAGGTAGTTCAGCGAGAATCCCAGCAGATTGAAAGGCATCCCCCAGAACAAAATTTCCGTGTAAATGCGAGTCTGCGGCGCCAGACGGGACGACGCGCCGAAAGCTTTCACCAGCCCGTCGAGCCAAAACAGCCCCGCAGCCGTGAAAAGCGCGGCGAACAGCGCCGTGACCGCCGCGGCGTTGCCGAGGACCGTTTCGGCATCCCGACGCCGCCCCTCCCCCAGCAGACGCGACATCTGCGATGCCGCGCCGACGCCGACGAGCGAGCCGACGGCGATCACGAAAACCGTCAGCGGAAACGTCAGCCCGACGGCGCCAAGACCGTCGGCGCCGGCGAAGCGGCCGATGAAGAGACGGTCGACGATATTGTAAAAAGCGTTGGCCACAAGGCCAAGCGTGGCAGGAACAGAAAACCGGAAGAGCAAACGGGCGATGGAGCCCTGACTCATGCTGGTCAGCGTGGAAGTCTGAGTCATGATAAATCAACCTCATTTCGAATTCAGACACGAACGCGGGACAAAATTTTTGTCTACATTCACTTTTTCCTTCTCGAGTGGAGTGTGGAAATTCCTCATGGAATTCCTCATGCGCATGGTTACATTATATATGAAAATCGAACAGATCCAAATGCGATAGGACGCGATAGCCTTGAATAGGAAAGGATAGGGACGATTAAATCTCAAAAAACGGGGTGGAAAGCAAATTTGCCGTTGGGTCCTTGCCGGTCTGAGAAGCACGAAGACAGCCGCAGTAAGCGCTTGCAAAAAAAGAGGAGTACTGTACACAAACATGAAAGCTCACGAAATCTCGCGTTTTTGCCATTCGACGCTTTGCGCAAAAACGCGAGATTCACGAGAACTCCCGCCGCATGGGGTGTGCCGCCGCGCCCCGCGCGTCGGGTTTCGAAAAGCCGCGGCGCCCTGCCCGCGCCGATCTGCTATAATTTCAACGACGGCTGGATGCGAGGGCGGTTAGTTGCCGGAAATTTTGTCCGCAGCGTGTGTTTTCGATAGAAAGGATTTTCGCAAATGGCCAAGTCGTTTATGATTCAGGGGACCATGTCGGGCGTGGGCAAGAGTCTGCTCGTCGCCGGGCTGTGCCGCGTTTTTCGTCAGGACGGGCTGCGCGTCGCGCCGTTCAAGTCGCAGAATATGGCGCTTAACTCGTTCATCACCCGCGAGGGGCTGGAGATCGGCCGCGCCCAGGCCGTGCAGGCCGAGGCCTGCGGGCTCGAACCCAGTTACGCGATGAATCCGGTGCTGCTCAAACCGACCAGCGACGAGGGCTCGCAGGTGATCGTCAACGGCGAGGTCTACGGCAACTACACGGCCGAAGGCTATTACGCCATGAAGCACAGGCTCTGGCCCGACGTGCTCGACGCTTACCGAAAGCTGGACGCCGGGTACGATCTGATCGTCGTGGAGGGGGCCGGCAGCCCCGCGGAGATCAACCTGAAAGCCGACGACTTCGTCAACATGGGTCTGGCGAAGCGGCTCGGCATCCCCGTACTGCTGGTGGGCGACATCGACCGCGGCGGCGTCTTCGCCCAGCTCGTGGGCACGCTGGCGCTGCTGGAGCCGGAGGAACTCGCGCTCGTCAAGGCGACGATCGTCAACAAGTTCCGCGGCGACCTGAAGCTGCTTCTGCCCGGTCTGAAGCAGTTGGAAGAGCTGACGCGACGGCCCGTGGCGGGCGTGGTGCCGTGGACGCCGCTCGACATCGACGACGAAGACAGCCTCAGCGACCGGCTCGGCCAGCGCCGCGCCGTATCTCCGCTCGACGTCGCCGTGATCCGCCTGCCGCGCCTCTCCAATTTTTCCGACTTTTCGGCGCTTGACGCGGCCGACGGCGTGGGCGTGCGCTACGTGGAGAACGTTCGCGCCCTCGGCGCGCCCGACCTCGTCATTATCCCCGGCACAAAGAACACCATCGGCGACATGAAATGGCTGCGCGCCTGCGGGCTGGAAGCGGCCGTGAAGAAGCTGGCCGCCTCCGGCACTCCCGTGATCGGCATCTGCGGCGGCTACCAGATGCTGGGGCGCGAGATCGTCGACGAAGAGGGCGTGGAAGGCGGCGGTTCGATCGCCGGCATGGGGCTGCTGCCCGTCGTCACGCGCTTTCGCCCCGAAAAACGCCGCACGCGCACGACGGCGCGGGCGCTCGACGTAAAGGGCGTTTTCGCCGCGCTGAGCGGGGCCGAACTGGAAGGCTACGAGATCCACTGCGGCGCGACGACCCGCGGCGAGGGCGCGGGGCCGCTGATCCGGATCGAAGACGGCGCGCTCGACGGCTGCCAGAGCGGCAACGTGTACGGCTGCTACCTGCACGGTTTTTTCGACAGCGAATCCTGCCGCCGCGCCGTGCTCGGCGCGCTGGCGCAGCGCAAGGGCGTGACGCTTGAGGCGCGACCGTTCGACTGGAAGGCTCACAAGGAACGGCAGTACGACGCGCTGGCGCAAACCCTGCGCGAGCATCTCGACATGCGTCTGATCCGCCGCGTCGTCGACCGCGGGGCGTAGAGCGGCGCGGGGCGCGAAACAGACGCCTTCGAAAAAAGTTCCACGTGGAACATTTTCCGCCAAGCATGGCGTGAATCGTTGCAAAAACACGATTCAATCACTCCGCCGCGCCGCGCTCAAAAAAAGGATTCCGCGCCGGGGCGACTGTGCCCGGCGTCATTTATGGGAGGTCATGATCGTGAAAGACATCGACGAACTGAACGCGAACGTTTTCGAACTTTTCAACAAGGACTGGGCGCTGCTGACGGCCGGATCGATCGGCGATTACAACGCCATGACCATCGGCTGGGGGCAGCTGGGCACGCTGTGGAACAAGAGCGTCGTCACGGTCTTCGTCAAGCCCGTGCGCTACACGCACGGCTTTATGGAGGCAAACGAGTATTTCACCGTCGGCTTCTATCCCCAAGAATACCGCCGCGACCTGATGATCCTCGGCTCCAAATCGGGGCGCGACGGCGACAAGGTGGCGCTGACCCATCTGACGCCGCGGGCGGTCGAACACGGCGTTACCTTCGCTCAGGCCAAACTGACGCTGATCTGCAAAAAAATCTACCGTCACGACATGGAGCTGGCGAACATCCCCGCCGACGCGGCCAAAGCCTATTACGCCGAAGAAGCGCCCCACACGATTTACATCGGCGAAGTCGTCGGCTTCGTCGAGAGTTAAATGACCGTCTGCCGGCAGCGCGATCGATCCGTTCGGTTCTATCGCCAGCCTGTTCCCGCAGTTTTTTTCCCAGATCGTCGCAGCCGACAACAGCGGCATCGAAACGATTGAAGAGTTCTCGGCAGCCCGATGATGACCACCCGCGGCGCAAAAGAAAAAGAAATGTACCGCATCGGCCGTCTGCTCGGACAAACGCTGAAAAACAGAGACGCCCCCGAAAAGCTGAATGAGATCGCCGCCGAAGTGCGAACCATCGCCGAAAGTCACCCCGTGTTCTCCGGCGAGTGGGTTCCGGCGGCCTGCAGAGAATGACGGAGGCGCTTTCCCCACGCAGCGAAAGGTTCCTGGGCAGGAAAACCGCGGCGGCCGGGGCATTCGTTCCTCGAAAAAGAAGCATAAAACCGTCCCCAACTCCTCCAAATGTCACAAAACAGCTCTGGAAATTCCGTCACGGTCTCGAGGATAATAGAAACGTTCACAAAAGCCGCGGCCGGCTTTTCACCGCGCCGTCCGGAAGGGCTTGCCGCAGCGCGACAGAGATTTTTAATCGACACCGGGTATTCAGAAAAGAAACGGAGCGTGCTGTGATATGAGACATCTCTTCAAAGATCGCACGGCGACGCCTGAGGCCGCACGATGAACCTGTTTTCTCCGGCGGAAGTCGTCGCCAATTACGCCGCGGCGGGAGCCGCGAAAACTCGTCTCCCCGTCTGGAAGATCTTGCTGCTGGGCATGCTGGCGGGATTCTGCATCGCCACAGCGGCGGCGGCGGCGAACGTGATTTCGCACAACGCCGGCGCCGCGGCGTCGGTCCGCCTGCTGTCGGGACTGGTCTTCCCTTTGGGTTTGATCATGGTGATCCTGCTGGGCGCGGAGTTGTTCACAGGCAACTGCCTGATCTCCATCGCCGTACTCGACGGCACGGCGACAGTCGGCGGCATGCTGCGCAACTGGAGTTGCGCCTACGTCGGGAATTTTGTCGGCGCGGCGCTGACCGCCGCCGCGTGCGTTTACGCAGGGCAGCTGCACTACTCCGACGGCGGGCTGGCCCTGTTCACGATGAAGCTCGCGGCCGCGAAGTGCGCGCTGGCTTTTGTCCCGGCCGTGCTGTTGGGAGTGCTGTGCAATGTCCTTGTCTGTGCGGCCGTGCTGTTGGCGCTTTCCGGCAAAGACCTGTGCGGGCGCGCCGCAGGCGCGTACTTTCCCGTGGCGTTTTTCGTCATGTGCGGCTTCGAACACAGCGTGGCGAACATGTTCTATGTGCCTGCCGCCCTGTTCGCGAAGAGCGTGCCGCTGTACGCGCAGAAGGCGGCGGATGCCGGCCTCGACCTGAGCGGATTGACGTGGAAAAATTTCCTCGCCGGCAACCTTCTGCCCGTGACGCTGGGCAACGTCGTCGGCGGCGTGCTGTTCGGCGCGCTGATGTGGGGCTGCTTCGCAAAAAAGAAAACGTGAATCGAATCGGAGAAATGAAAAAAGCTCCAGCCGAACCGCAGCGTTCGGCTGGAGCTTTTTCGTGTGCTGCAATCAATACTGATTCTCAATGAAAAAACGTCATTGATACTAATTCTTGATGGAAGGTGTTAGCATATTTTTCTGGGCGCTGCGAGGGAGTTCAGTCGCTCGGAACTATCTCGACCGCTGCGCAGCTCGCTTTGTGAATCTTCCCCGCAACGCCCTCGTGTTGGGCTTTTTGATTAAGAAATAGTATGAAAATGCCGCGCTGGCGGCCGCGCCGCAAAAAACATGCGGCGTGCGGCTTCATGCCGTTTTCGACGCGCTCGCGGCGCTCTGAAAAGGGCGAAGCGCCTTTGCCTTTTTCAACGAAAACCAGTATAAATCACACGTCCAGATTGTGCACTTCGTGGGCGTGCTGTTCGATAAACTGGCGGCGGGGTTCGACGCGGTCGCCCATGAGGATGTCGAAATATTCGTCGGCGCCGGCCAGGTCGTCCAGCTCGATCTGCTTGAGCAGGCGCGTGGCCGGGTCCATAGTCGTCTCCCAAAGCTGGCCGGGATTCATCTCGCCCAAGCCCTTGTAGCGCTGCACGGCGGCTTTTTTGCCGTCGGCCGCGAGCCCGTCCATGAATTTGCGCAGCTCCTTGTCGCTGTAAAGATAGTCCACTTTCTTGCCGACCTGCACGCGGTAGAGCGGCGGCACGGCTTGATAGACGTGTCCTTTCTCGATCAGCTCGCGCATGTGGCGGAAGAAAAACGTCAGCAGCAACGTGCTGATATGCGCGCCGTCGACGTCGGCGTCGGTCATGATGATGATCTTGTTGTATCTCAGCTTGCCGATGTCGAAATCTTCGCCGATGCCGCAGCCGAGCGCCTGGATGATGACGCGGATTTCCTTGCTGCCGAGCATCTTGTCCATGCGCGCCTTTTCGACGTTGAGAATCTTGCCGCGCAGGGGCAGAATGGCCTGGAACTTGCGGTCGCGTCCCTGTTTGGCGCTGCCGCCGGCCGAGTCGCCCTCGACGATGTAGACTTCGCAGTTTTCGGCGGTGCGGCTGGAGCAGTCAGCCAGCTTGCCCGGCAGAGAAAGACCGCTCAGCGCCGATTTGCGCACGAGCTCGCGGGCTTTTTTGGCGGCTTCGCGGGCCTGGCGGGCCTTGATGGCCTTTTCGATGATCGGCTTGATCACCGACGGGTCTTCTTCGAGCGCCTGCAGGATGCCGTCGTAAAGGAGCGAGTCGACGATGCCCTTGACGTTGCCGTTGCCCAGCTTGGTCTTGGTCTGGCCTTCGAACTGGGGATTGCCCAGCTTGACGGAGAGCACGCAGGTCAAGCCTTCGCGCAGGTCGTCGCCGGAGAGGTTCTCGTCCTTTTCCTTGAGCACGCCGGCGCGGCGGGCGCCTTCGTTGATGCCGCGAGTCAAAGCGCTACGCAGGCCGGCCACGTGGGTGCCGCCTTCGATGGTGTTGATCAAGTTGGCGAACGAGTAAAGCCTTTCGATGTACTCGTCGGTGTACTGGAAACCGGCCTCTACCGCAACGCCGTCCTTTTCGCCGCGGATGACGATCGGTCTGGGCGTCAGCGTCTGTTTGCCCTTGTTGATGTAGGCGACGAACTCCGAGACGCCGCCTTCGTAATGATATGTCCAGGTCTTGCCTTCGGCTTCGTCGACGAAGATAAACTTGAGTCCCGGGATCAGGAAGGCCATCTCGCGGAAGCGATTGCCCAACGTCTCGGCCGAAAAGGCGACCTCGTCGAAAATTTCCGCGTCGGGCCTGAATGTCACCGTCGTGCCGCGCTTCGCCGTCGGCGTGCCGCCGGTCAGGCCGGAAACGGGCGTGCCGCGCTCGAAACGTTCGTGCCATTCCCTGCCGTCGCGGTAGACCGTGACCTCCAGCCATTCGGAAAGCGCGTTGACGACCGAAACGCCGACGCCGTGCAGGCCGCCGGAGATCTTGTAATTGTGATTGTCGAACTTGCCGCCGGCGTGCAGCACCGTCAGCACCACTTCGAGGGCGGGACGCCCGTTGGAGGGATGCGGATCCACGGGAATGCCGCGGCCGTTGTCGCTGACGCTGACGCTCTGGTCGGCGTGCAGCGTCACCGTGATTTCCGAGCAGAAGCCGCCCAGCGCCTCGTCGACCGAATTGTCAACCACCTCGTACACGCAGTGGTGGAGCCCTCTCGTCGTCGTATCGCCGATGTACATGCCCGGCCGCTTGCGGACGGGGTCGAGCCCTTCCAGAATTTGTATGTCTTCGGCTGTGTACTGAGTGCTCATGAATCATTGACCTCCTGTGAACGGGGAAGCGCCACGTGCCGAGCTCCCCTCATCAATTCCCGATAGCGCCGCTTCAACGTCACCGGGCGGAAGCCCGTCACGCTGGTATGCCCGTCGCCGTAATAAACCGTGGTGCGCCCTTCGTCGTGGACCAGCGCGACCACGTTCTCGAGAAAAATACAATCCTCGCCTTCGATGGGAATGAACATGCCGCGCCTCCTTCCAACGCCGCGCGGGCAGATTTATGAAACCAGAACCAATCTATTATACCAGAAAAAACGACGAATCTTCGGCCTCCGCGCGCCTTTCGACCAAAATCGGGGGCGGGAAATGTCGGCGCCGGAAACCGCTTGGAGGGATTTTCGTTCCCTTGCGAAAACCACGACACATGTTTTGATTTTGCAGCGTGGCGTGATATAGTAAGCTCACGCGTGTCCGTTCGGCATGAAGAGGGGGCATGACATGGACAAGATCAGACTGGGGGGAAACGGGCCGATCGCGCACGCCGGGGGATGCGCCCCCGCGTCGCGCGGCTGATACTGTTTCTCGATTAAAATGCCGCGCTTCGCGCGGCCGTGCCGCAAAGAACATGCGGCACGCGATTTCATGCAGTTTCCGACGCGCCGTTGGCGCTCCGAAAAGGCCAGAGAAACCGTGCCCTTTTTAACGAAAACTCGTATGAGCGGAGCGGTGAGACGAAATGGACGGGGAAAACAGACAAATCATCGAGGGCGTGATCTGGAAGCAGCTGCTGATCTTTTTCTTCCCGATCCTGTTGGGAACGTTCTTTCAGCAGCTGTACAACACCGTCGACGCCATCATCGTCGGCCGCTTCCTGGGCAAGGAGGCGCTGGCCGCCGTGGGCGGCCCTTCGGGCTATCTGGTCAACCTGCTGCTGGGGTTCTTCATCGGCCTCTGTTCGGGGGCCACGGTGGTGATCGCACAGTTTTTCGGCGCCGGCGACGCCGAGCGCGCCTCACGGGCCGTGCATACGTCGATGGCGCTGTCGATCGCGGCGGGCGCGGCGATGTCGCTGGTCGGCGCCTTCCTGGCGGAGCCGGCGCTGACGGCGATGGACACGCCGCCGGAGGTGCTGCCTCATGCCGTGAGCTATCTGCGGATCTATTTCGGCGGGATCCTGTTCATGTTCGTCTACAACATGGGAGCCGCCGTGCTGCGCGCCAAAGGCGATTCCAAGCGTCCCTTTTACCTGCTCGTGCTGGCCACGATCGTCAACATCGCGGGCGATATCGTCTTCGTCGTTCATTGGGGCTGGGGCGTGGCGGGCGCGGCGTACGCCACGGTCCTGTCGCAGCTGGCCAGCGCCGCGGGCGTATGGATCTTTTTGGCGCGCGAAGCGGGGGCTTTCCGGCTTCGTTTGCGCGGACTCCTCCGTCCCGACCGGGTGATCCTCGGCAGCGTCGTCCGCATCGGATTGCCTTCGGGGCTCCAGTCGACGATGTATTCGCTCTCCAATATCGTCATCCAGTCGACGGTCAACGGCTTCGGCGTCGACACCGTGGCGGCCTGGACGGTGTGCGGCAAGGTCGACCGGATGTACTGGCTGATCATCAACGCGCTCGGCGTGGCCGTGTCGACGTTTTCCGGACAGAATTTCGGCGCCCGCAAATATGACCGCGTCCTGCGCAGCATCGGCGTGAGTGCGGCACTGGGGACGGCGCTCTCGCTGTTTTTCGGCGCGGTTTTCGTGACCTGGGGCGCGCCGCTGTACGGGATCTTTACCGACGATCCCGCCGTGATCTCCATCGGCATGGAGATCATCTGGCTCATCGCGCCCTGGTACTTCGCCTACGTGCCCATTGGCGCGCTGGCCAGCGGCATGCGCGGCACCGGCGATTCATTTGTTCCCACGGCGATGACGGCGCTGGGCATCTGCGGTTTCCGCCTGCTCTGGATCTGGGGCGTGGTGCCGTTCGACCACAGCGTCCGCACCGTTTTCATCGGTTATCCGGTCAGCTGGGCGCTGACGTCGGCCTTTTTCCTGCTTTACCACTGGAAAGGGAACTGGATGCGGCGCAGCATTCTCCGCGCCGGTCACAAGACGGTACGGCGAGGATGAAGATCCGCCTATAGCTCCTGAAAATCTGCAAGAGGCTTCGCCACATGACAAAGACCGGCGTTTTTTGCCGGTCTTTGCTCATAGATCATGTTTGTTTCTTCTGGCGGCTGCTTCCCGATAAGCCCGCCCGTCTGTGCGTGCGGAGATCACGATGATCTTCATCGTCGTTTCCGTATATTCCACCTTATAGACGACCCGGATACCGAGGTCGCGGAGTTTGATCTTCAGAAGATTGGTGAGATTGCTTCCGCCTTTGTGCCCTAAAGGCTTACCGTATCCGCCGTCCCGCATCGGGAGGGGATTTTGGGAGACTTTATCGATCCCTTTTAAAACCTGTATCTGCACGGTGTGATCCAGTTTCTTCAGATCTCTTTTCGCTTCTTCCAGAAATTCGATATTCCAGTTCATTCGATTGCAACGTCCCCCGCTTCCGCAAGGTCGGCATCGCTGATGCCAAGTTCGGACATGACTTCGCTCATGGAAGAAGTCGGAACGGAAGCGTTGCCCGCCAGGCGCTCGGCAGCTTCCATCAAAAGAGCGTAATCTTCCTCGATCTCGCTCAGGCGGCCGAACTCCGCCGGGGAGAGAATGACCGCGGCAGGCTGATTATTCTTCAAGACAATCAGCCGATTTTCGGTGTGAAGCCTGTCAAAGATGCGAGACGCTTGCCCCCTGTTGAACTGCGTGATCGGGACAAGGCTGTTCAGGACGTCGGCGGTATAAACCATAATATCATCTCCTTGAGTGTTCTTTACCTGCAGTATATGCGGTAGCAGGAGAAAAGTCAATAAAAAGGAATGAATAAATAACGATAAATAGTAATGCAATAGTGAAAGATACGTGAGAATCGAATCTTTAGCTGGATATAAAACGTCGCGGCGCGGAAAAAAATCAGCCCGCAGGTCCTCTTCAGGAGCTGCGGGCTGATTTTTTTCCCGTGCGTTTTAGGGCCGAGGCTTTCATCCCTTGCCTTTTTGATCCAAAGCGTTTTTTCGGCATTCAGCGCAGACGCCGCTGATCGTCAACGAGACGTTCTCGGGCACGTCGCCGTCTTCCAGTGTGAACGCGCCGGCGGCCTCGCGGGCGTCGATCGGCTCGAGATCCCTGACTTTGCCGCATTTGGTGCAGACGAAATGGGCGTGATCGCAGCAGATGCAGTCGTAGCGTTCGGCGTTCTGCAGCGCGGAGATCCGGCGGATCTTCCCGCTTTCCTCGAGCAGTTTGAGATTGCGGTAGACGGTGCCGAGGCTGAGATTGGGCATTTTCGCCTTGAGCTCCGTGTAGATGGTCTCCGCCGAAGGATGCTCGTGGGTGGACCGCAGATAGTCGTAGATCATGTCCCGCTGCTGCGAATGGCGCGTTTTTTTCTCCCCGGGCATCCGGCCGCTCCGTTTCCCGCTACTTCGTCATCGACTCGACGAACCAGATCTTTTTGCTGAACTCTTTGATGTGGTCTTCCATCATATTCGCGGCGTCAAAAGCGTCTTCCGCGTCGGCCGCCTTGCGGATGTCCGCGGCCTGGTCCCTGAGGAGCTTCATGTCGGCGAGGAGAATGCCGAGCGCGTCGCCGATCGGGATCTCCCCGGACTCGATTTCCTTGACGCTGGCCAGTTCGAGATACTGCTTCAAGCTCGCCGCGGGCAGCTCGCCGTTCATGCGCAGCAGTTCCGCCGCTTCGTCGAGAATGTCGGCGTAATCGTCGTAGACGGACTCGAGATACTCGTGGACGGCCTTGAACTGAGAACCGACGACGTTCCAATGCAGATTGTGCATCTTGACAAACGACACGCCGATGTTCGCGATGTAACCGTTGACCTTGTTGACGAGATTTTTGTTCATGAAAAAATTCCTCCGTTTGATTTTTGAGTTGGAGACGAAAGCGTCTCTTTTTTGAATCTGACCGTATTATAGCGGCGGATTTTTCATTTGTCAATAGCAGGAATCATTATCTTTTACGTTTTTTATTCCCTCGAAAAACAGAGAAGCACGGAAAGTGAAAACATGATGAAGAACGCCCGTGCCATTCAACGCTACAGTATGACGGGGAAGGGGCTGCGGAGGCGGGGCTTTTGCCGCCCTGCGGAAAAGAGGGCGGCGAATGTCGAGGCGAGGCGAACCGTCGGCGTTCGCCTCGCCTCGACATTTCATATGGAATCGGAACCGGGCTGCCCGGCGCCCGCTTTTGTCCAATCGGCGACGCACTCGTCGGCCAAAGCCCGCAGCGCCGGCCAGTCGGCCGAGCTGGCGGCGTCGTAGACGGCGACGGCGTAAAAGCCGGCGTTCTTCGCCGTCGTCAGCGCGGAAAGCGAGTCCTCGAACACGGCCGTTTCCGCCGGAGCGGAACCGAGGCGGCGGGCCGCCTCGAAGTACACGTCGGGACGGTTTTTGCTGGCGCCGACTTCTTCGCAGCTGAGCATGAAACGGAACTCGCGGTCGACGCCGAGGCGGCGCAGGCACAATTTCACGAGCGGCACGCTGGTGGCCGAAGCGGTGCAAAGCGCCGCGCCGCGGCGGACGAGCCCCCGAAGGTACTCCTTCACGCCGGGCTTGAGCGGCACGTCGCGCTCGTAATGGCGGCGCATCACGTCGTTCATCTCGGCGACGATGCTCTCGGGCGTGCCGGAAAATCCCAGCTCGGCGATAAAGGCCCGCGCCGCGTCGCGCAGCGTCATCGGCTTGAGACGGGCGATCAGCGCCTCGAGCTCCGCCCCCGGCGCCGCGCCGCGGCGGGCCAGATACTCGCGCTCCATGCGCTGCCAATAGCCCATGGAGTCGACGAGCGTGCCGTCCATGTCGAAGATGGCGAATTTTTTATCCATGGTTTCTCTCCCTTGGGAGCTCCGGAAGCGGCCGCGGCGTTCCGTTCAGCGCCCACTCGGCCAGACGCTCGCCTTCGTAACGCAGCTTGAGCGAGAAAAACGGCGCCTCCTCGGCGAGCAAGCGCAAAAATATTTTGTCGCCTTCCCAGAGGTTGAGCGATTCGATCTCGTCCTTCGGGATCCATTCGAGCGCGCCCTCGCCGCAGGCATGAGGCGTTCCTCCAAAGCCGGAGGCGGTATAAAGGCACATGTACTCCGTGCCCCAGCGGTCGGACACGAACGTGACCAGCCCGCGAAAGCGGAACTCCGTCAGCTCGTAGCCGGTCTCTTCGCGCACCTCGCGGCGCAGGCAGTCTTCCGGGCTCTCCCCTTCTTCCAGCTTGCCGCCGACGCCGATCCACTTGTCGCGGTTCTCGTCGTTCTCCTTGACGGTCCGGTGCAGCATCAGCCAGCGGCCGCCGCGTTCCATGTAGCAGAGCGTGGTGATCTTCATGAGCCCAACTCCTTTTGTGCGTGACGGGATGATCTCTTGAATAAAAACCGCAAGAGATTCATAATGGAGCATCGTCGATCGATGAGGAGGGACGTGCGATGCTTCATGCGTTGAAAACAAAGCGGGTGTATCTTCCGGCAGAGGCGGGCGACGGCTTCCGCGCGCTCGTGGACCGGCTGTGGCCGCGCGGCCTTTCCAGAGAAAAGGCCGCCCTCGATCTGTGGAACAAGGCGGTGGCGCCCAGCGCGGCGCTGCGGACGTGGTTCGCCCACGATCCGGCGCGCTTCGCCGCGTTCCGCTCCGACTATCTGGCCGAACTGGCGGGCAACCCGGCCGCGGCGGCATTCGCGGAACTCTGCCGCGAGCGCCTGAAGGAAGGGGACGTGACGCTGCTGTTCGGCGCCAAAGACCCCGACCACAATCAGGCGGTCGTGCTCAAAGAATGGCTGCTGTCGGAGCTCGGCGCGGAGCGCTGAGCGTCGCCTTCGCGGACCGGGCAGCCCCCCGGGGCGAAGGCCGCGGTGCGGGGCTGTTTTTTCGAAAAAATGTTCCACGAGGAACATTTTGACACCGACACAGTCGTCAGGCTGGTTCAATGCGCTGAGTCGAAATCACATATCCCAGCGCGGGGCGAACGATCCGCTCAGACTGCGCTGATGCCGCCCGATCCTGCCGCCCAGGCCGAGTGCAACGGAAAGGTTGCGGCGCCTCGCTTCCAGCCCGGCCGTAAGGCGAAACAGGGCGCGGTCGAGCGGGCTCGTGTCGTAATGGGCCAACTCGCGGCCGGAAGGAAGGCGCTGGCGGATGGTCAGCCCGCGGTCGCCCGTGACGCGCTCGTACGCGACGCTGAGCGAAGGCTGAAAGCACCAGCCATGGCGCGTGGGCGGACAGCGCCATTCAAAGCGGAGGCCGACGGGAATCGTCCACTGCGCGGCGTCGTCGATTTCGAACAGAAGCCCTCCGGCGGCGAATTCTTTCTGTTCCAGACGGCGCCAGCGCAGCCCCGCGAAGGGGCTGACCGAGAGCGCGCCGCGGCGCGGCAGGTTCCAGAAGATCTGCACGCCGCCCCGGAACATCCTGCTCTTCGCATCGTCGACGCGAAAGATCCGTCCCGCCGCCGCGGCCGTCACGTCGGCGCTCTGCCAGTCGAGCCCGGCGTCGGCAAGGATGGTGGACGTCCCGGCGTGGCGCACGGCGTACAGCGATGCGCCCAGGCTGGCGCTGTCGCTGTCGGTGCCGTTCAGCGCGCCGCGCCCGCGCATCTTCATGCGCGCGGCCGCAAAAGCGAGCCCGGCGTCCGTCCCCCGCCCGATGCGCCGGTCGAAACCGGCCACGATGCCGGAACCGCGCAGCGTGATGTCCGGCATTCCCGGACGGCTGTCGAGGCTGCCGCCGTGAAACCACGCGCGCAGCCAGGCGCTGCCCGTCTGCGAACGGTGGCGGACGCTCCACAATCCCTCTGCGGCCAAAAGCGCCGCGCTCCGCTTCTGCGTTCCGGCCTCCGCCTCCGGACGGGCGGCCGCCGGCAGCGCCAAAAGCAGCGGCGCGAGAACGGCCGCCAGTAGAAAGCGCGCCAGACGATTCCCCGGTGAAGAACTTTTTTTCATGGGAAAAGCCCCTCCTGTCGGGGCTGATTATAATACGAGAGCGGCAGAAACGACAAACGGCGGCGGGAAGAGTTTTCGCTCTTCCCGCCGCCGTTTGTCGTTCCTGTTTTCACAGCATCTCGATGAACGCGCCGATGCGCGTGGCCAGCTGCTCCTTGTCGTTCTCGGAGAAGTCGGTCTCCACTGCCAGATAGTTGCTGCCGAGGCCGTGCACGAACTCGCGCACGCGGTACGTCTCGACGGCGTAGGTGTGGCACGACGTCAGCGTCATGTCGAGCACGCCATCGACACGGTACAGGTCGCTCAGATAGCGGATCGCGTTCAGTCTCGCCTCGTTGGGGCTCATGACCGAGCAGCCGATGCCGAGATATTTTTCGGCTAACGCCTCGAGCGGCTCCTTGTTTTCATCGACGAGATAGCGCAGTTCCTTTTCGCCGCCGCAGTTCTCGTAGCAGGCCACCAGTCCGCCGGCCGCTTCGACGGCGTCGATCACCTTCGTGGCGCCGCTGATCGGGCATCCGGTGACCATCACGCGCGGTTTCTTGCCGAGGCCGCGGTTCTCGCCCGCCTCGACGGCGGCGCGCAGGTCGGCGACCTGCCGATCGAGCCAGGCGATGGCGGCTTCCTTGTCGAAATGGAAGCTCATGTACTCGCCGAACTCCCAGATCTCGTGCCCGGTCAGCGGCGGATTTTCCAGCTCGGCCAGCGACCACAGCCCGCGCAGGGCCGTACGCTCGCGGTTGCGCAGGCGGATGGCGGCGCGCAGGTCGTCGTCGGTGATCTTATGGCCGGTGAAGCGCTCCATTTCCTCTTTGAAGAGCGCGAATTCGTTTTTCATGATCTGCAGATCCTCGGGACGGTCGCCGCGCTGCGGCAGCTGGATCGTGTAAACCGGCCTGATGTCGTTGAGCAGCTCGAACATCTTCTTCTTGCCGTCGCAGGTCGATTCGGCAACGACGAGCCCGCAGAAATGGAAGTACGGGCAGGTGTCGGTCATGGCGTGGCCGTAACTGGCCTTGATCAGCGGGCAAAGGTTGCGCGGCAGGCGCTCCTCGGCGGCGGCAATGGGCTTCTGGCTGCGCGAACACAGCGAAGCCGACACGGCGCCGGCGGCGTGGATGATCTCCCACGGCACGAACGTGCAGTACGTGCCGACGATGGGCACGCCCTGTTCGCTCAGTTCCTTGATAAGCACCGGACCGTCCTTGGCGTGCTCCCTCATCCCCTCGACAATCTCTTCGATCGTTCTCATTCGATGGCCCCCCAGCCAATCAGCGCGGCGCCGAGCGCGCCGGCGAATTGCGATTTTTCGTGGACCTGCACGGGGCAGTCCAGCTCTCTTTCCAAAAACGCCCGCAGCGACGGGCTGCGCGACAAACCGCCGGAAAAAAACAGCGGCGGCTTCATCCCTACCTTGGCGAGCATCCCCGCCGAACGCGAGGCGATGCTCTTGAGCAGGCCGCGCACGATGTTCTCGCGCGGCACGCCGCGGGCGAGGTTGCCGATCACTTCGCTCTCGGCGAAGACGGTGCACATGCTCGACAGCGGCTCGATCGGGCCGTCGGCCGGAATGGCGCCGAAGCTCTCGACGTCGTAGTCCAGCGCGTGGCTGAGCACCTGAAAAAAGCGCCCCGTGCCGGCGGCGCACTTGTCGTTCATGGCAAAATCCACCACGCCGCCATGCTCGTCAAGCCGGATCACTTTGCTGTCCTGCCCGCCGATATCGAGCACCGTGCGCGCCTGCGGACAGAGTTCATGCGCGCCGCGGGCGTGGCAGGTGATCTCGGTGACCTGCTTTGTGGCGGCCGTCAGCGTGCGGCGCCCGTACCCCGTCGAGATCAGCGCGGCCAGATCCTTTTCGCTCAGTTCGTGCCGCCGCAGCAGCTCCGCGATCATGGACTGGCCTGCGTCGCGCGGACTCCAGCCCGTCGGCGCGAGCCCCCACTCCAGCGCCTCGCCGCCGTAAAGGACTCCCTTGACGGCGGTGGAGCCGATGTCGATTCCCAGCACGAGCTTCATGATGGCCTCCCAAATTTACAGTCTGCATAATGATTATAACTGAACAACGATATTTTTCAACGTCATAAATGGGCAAAAATCGATGGATTTTTTCCCGTCTGGCAGAGACGGTCGGGCGGAAAAGTTTTTTCGAAACGGAATGACCGACGAAATTCCGACGTTTTACGCGAACACGTGCCGCCGCGATTTTTTGTTTTAAAGTCGCTCCGATATGCTGTAATATTATTTCTTAATCAAAAAGCCGAACATAAGGGTGCTGCGAGAAAGATTCAAAAAGCGAGTTATGCAAACTGCGCAGCGGTCGAGATGGGATCTGTCGTTGCCCAAAATGTTCTAACCGCTCCCCTGTTCGCAGCTCTTTTCGGCTTACCGTGCGACGTCGCAGAGGTCTGGTTCGGCATTGTTGCCGAACCGGCAAAACAGTGTTTCAAAATTTGATTTGATTAACAAATCATTTGCTTTTATAATACGAATACAGGCTCACACAAAGCCCTGACAAAAATCACAAAGAGGAGGAAACACAAATGGCACAGCACAGAGAGGGGATTCTTCAGGGAATCCGCGTCATCGACTTTACGGATTTCCTGGCCGGTCCTTATATCGGCATGTACTTCGCGGATATGGGCGCGGACGTCATCAAATTCGAAAACCTGAAAAGTCATGGCAACTTCGTCCGCAACGCAAGACCCCTTGAGCCGAAAACCGGCCTGAGCATGTACTTCCAGAACCTCAACCGCAACAAGCGCGGCGTGGCTCTCGATCTCAAGCAGGACGAGGGCAAGAAGCTCTTTGCCGAGCTGGTCAAATCCGCCGACGTCCTCATCGAGAACAACCGTCCCGGCGTGATGAAGCGTCTTGGCTTCGGCTGGGAAGAGTGCAAAGCGCTGAATCCCCGCCTCATTTACGCTTCGATCTCCGGCTTCGGGCAGACCGGGCCCAATTCCTACAAGCCCGGCTACGATCTGATCGCCCAGGCGATGGGCGGCAGCATGAGCATCACCGGCTGGCCCGGCATGGAACCCACCCGCGCCGGCATGGCCATCGGCGATCTGTTCGCCGGATTGAACGTCGGCGTCGCCGTTTGCGCTTCGCTCTACGAGCGCGAGAAGACCGGACTGGGCAACCACATCGACGTCGCCCTCGTCGACTCCATCGTTTCCGGCATGGAGGCCAAGCTGATGCAGTACGTCTACACCGGCGAGTCGCCCGTGATGACCGGCAACAAGTACATCTCCAGCGCGCCCTACGACTCGTTCAAGGCAAAGGACGCCTGGTTCGTCATCGCCTCCGGCACCGACAAGCATTTCGAAGTACTCTCCGCCGCCATGGGCATGCCCGAGCTGGCTCGGGATCCGCTGTACTGCGACACCGAACTTCGCAAGAAGAACGCCGACGCGCTCAAATCGGTCATCGAAAACTGGGCCGCCGACAAGACCGTCGCCGAAGTCATTGCCATCATCGACAAAGCCGGCATCCCCGCCGCTCCGATCTACGACTGCGAAGCGCTCTGCAAGGACGACAGCATCATCAAGGACCGCGAGATGCTCGTCACGGTGCCTTCGCCCAAGAACCACAAGGAAGTCGCCGAGCTGACCGTCATCGGCAACCCGATCAAGATGTCCGAAACGCCGGTGAAATACAAGAAGGCCGCACCCGACCTTGGCGAGGACAACGACGAGATCTTCAGGGAACTCGGCTTCAGCGACGAGCAGCTGGGCGCCTTCAAGGCCGCGGGCGTCATGAACTGAGGAGGTGAAGATCATGTCGCTGCCGAAAAAAGTCCTGATCTCCGAGGTCGCTCCCCGCGACGGCTGGCAGAACCATCCCGTTCCCATCCCGACGGAAACCAAGATCAAGTACATCGAAAAGATGGTCGACTGCGGCGCGCGCAAGATGGAGATCACGTCGTTCGTGAATCCCAAGTACGTCCCGCAGATGGGCGACGCGCGCGAGGTCTTCCGGGGAGCGCGCTCGTATCTTGAAGAGCACGGCGTCACCGCCTTCGCCCTGACTCTCAACCAAAAGGGCGTGGAGAACGCCCGCGAAGCCGGATTCACTCACGTCGAGTTCGTGCTCTCCGTGTCCGAGGAACACAACCTGCGCAACTCGCGCCGCACTATCCGGGAGTCGCTCGACGCCTTCAAGGAGCTTGCCGCCAACGCCGAAGGTCTGCACATCATCCTCGCCATGCCCTGCGTGTTCGGTTCCCCGTTCGGCGACGAAGTGCCGGTGGAACGCGTCAAATGGCTCATCGACGAGGCTCAGAGCGTTGGCGTCGCCGAGTTCGGCATCGCCGATACGGCCGGCATCAGCACGCCCGAGAACACCCGCCGCGTCGTCACGGCCATCCGCGAGTACACCGACCTGAGCAAGGTGTCGCTGCACATGCACGACACTTACGGCATGGGACTTGCCAACTGCTATGTGGCGATGGAAGAGGGCATCACGATGATGGATTCCTCTCTCGCCGGCATGGGCGGCTGCCCCTTCGTGCCCGGCGCCAAGGGCAACATCGCCACCGAAGATCTCGTTTATATGCTGGACAAGATGGGCGTCGAGACCGGCTACGACCTGAACAAGCTCAACCAGACCGCGGCTGAGATGGCAGCCGAGATCCAGGCGACGGTCATGAGCGCTCAGGGAGCTGTCTGCAAGCACAAATAAAAGGAGGATATGGTCTATGGACGTTTTATCGCTCATTCTCTTCATTGTCGTCATCGCGCTTGCATTTTTCCGGAAGAACAACATCGGCGTCCTTGCCTTGGCTGTAGGCGTCGTCGCCGTGCGCCTGTTCGGCATGAACGACAGGGCACTGATCGGCGCCGTCAACGTCTCCCTGTTCGTGACGCTGGTCGGCATCACGCTGCTCTTTGCCGTGATTACCAGCACGGGAGCGCTCGAACTGCTGGCCCGCAAGATCATCGCCAGGGCCGGCAAGCGCACGTGGATGATCCCGATCCTCATATATCTCGCCGGTTTCACGATCGTCGCGGTCGGCCCCGGCGGCGTGCCCGCGCTGGCCATCATCCCGCCTCTTGCGGCCGCTATCGCCGTGGAGGTCGGCTATAATCCTCTGATGCTGTCACTGATCGGCATTTGCGGCATGACGTCCGGTCGCTTTTCGCCGATCACGCCCGAGGGTACCATCATCCTCAGCGCCGTCGCCAAAGCCGGATACACCGGCAACGTCACTCCCGCGATCTGGGTCAACGCCGTCCTTTACAATCTGATCCTAGCCGTCGTCATCTATATCGCGTTCAAGGGCTACAAGATCAAAGCCACTCCCGACGCCGAAGTCAAGCAGGCCGAAAAATTCAGCGGCAAGCAGATCGTCGCTCTGCTGAGCATCCTCGTGATGCTCTTCCTTATCGTCTACGCGAAGGTCAACCTCGGCCTCGCGGCGCTGTCGGTCGCCGCCGTCCTGCTCGTTTTCCACGTCGCGGACGACAGCAAATGCATCAAGGCCATCCCCTGGAACACGATTATCCTTGTTCTCGGCGTCGGCGCGTTGCTCTCGATCGTCGCCCAAGCGGGCGGCATCGCCCTGCTCAGCGACGGGCTCAGCAAGATCATGAGCAACAGCACGTCCACGCCTTTGATGAGCCTATCGGCTGGCCTGCTCAGCCTCGTCAGCAGCGCTCTGGGGGTCGTCTACCCGATGATGATGCCGATGTGCATCGACATCGCCAAGCAGATTGGCGGCGTCAACCCCGCAGCTTTGATGTCCGCCGTCGCGGCGGCCGGCGCGGCCAGCGGCATCTCGCCGATGTCCACGGGCGGCGCGCTGATCATTGCGGCGATCGTCGGCGAAGAACGCATCAATCTTACCAAGGAAGACGAAAACAAGCTCTTTGTGCAGCTTTTGATCATCTCCATGCTGACTCTCGTGCTGCTTTTCGTGGTCTCATGGCTCTTCTACGGGCCTGTCGCAAACGTTTTCAGCCCCTCGGCGCTCTAACAGTTCGAAAATCATGGCGGCGCATTCGGAATGCTCTAAAGAATAGAAATATTGTTTCGGAGGGGGCCTGACATGCGTATCGACGATATCGAATGTTTCCGCATTCTCGCGGAAACGCTGAACTACACCAACGCGGCCGACCGGCTTTATCTCACGCCGTCGTCGCTGACGAGGATCATACAGCAGATGGAAGCCGAGCTGGGCTTTCAGCTCTTTGACCGCAGCCGCCGTTCCGTCTCGCTGACGGCGGCCGGTCAGAGCTTTTATCTGAACAGCGAGGGGATTCTTGCCAGCTACTACGCCGCGGCGGAAAAAGCGCGCTACGCGCAGGAAGGGCATTCCGGGATCATCCGTCTGGCGGTAAACGTATACTTCGTTAACTCTTTCGTGTACGAGCTTCTGAACGATTACCAGACGGGACACCCGGATATTCTCGTGCGGGTGAGCGGCAGCAACACCGAACGAATGATCTACGATCTCAACACGGGAACGATCGACTGCGCCATCTGCACCGGCCGACCGGCGGACCGCGATATCGAGCGCATCGTGCTGCGCAAATATCGCGACTGCGCCGTGTTCTCCACTCGCCATCCGCTGGCACAAAGGGGAGAGGTCGCGTTCGCGGAACTGAAGCAGGAGCGTTTCGTCGTCATCGCCCGCTCTCTGGCCCGTCGCGGCTATGAGCAGATACGGGCGCGGGCGAGAGACGCCGGTTTCGACGCCTCGGTGGAGGAAAACGCTTCCAGCGTCGCGCATCTGCTTGCGATCGTCGCGACGGGGCGTTATGTGACGCTTTTGTCCGATAACTATCGCAGTCTTGCGGCCGGAAGGCTGAAGTTCGTTCCGCTGGCGGATAAGGGGACCGTCGAGCTTTCATTTCTCTGGAACCGTAACTGCGGAAATCCCTGTGTGCCGATCTTCGCGGATTACATCAGGAAGAATTGCAAGCGCAAAGCAAGTGATTCTGAGTAAAGCAGCAAAGCAATTAAAAGGGGGAATTGAATTGATCAAGAAACTCATGACCGGCGACGAAGCCGTCGCCAGAGGCGCGTACGAAGCGGGGGTTTGCTTCGCCTCCGCCTATCCCGGCACTCCCAGCACCGAGATCCTCGAAAATGCCGGCGCGTACAAAGAGATCGCCGCGGAGTGGGCTTCCAACGAAAAAGTCGCGATGGAAGCCGCCATCGGCGCTTCTCTGGGCGGCGTGCGCGCCATGGCCGCGATGAAGCACGTCGGCCTGAACGTGGCTGCCGACCCGATCTTCACCTATTCCTACATGGGCGTCTCGGGCGGCATGGTTTTTGTCTCCGCGGACGACCCGAACATGCATTCCTCGCAGAACGAGCAGGACAACCGCAATTACGCGAAGTTCATGAAGGTCCCTATGCTCGAACCCTCCGACTCGCAAGAGGCCAAAGACATGTTCCGCGCCGCCTTCGACCTCTCCGAAAAGTTCGACACGCCCGTCATGTTCCGCATGACCACCCGCGTCTGCCACTCCAAGTCGCTTGTCGAGCTCGGCAAGCGGAAGGAATTCGACGCCATCCCCTACGTGAAAAACCGCATGAAAAACGACCCCGTCCCAGCCATCTCGCGCCAGCTTCGCGTGAAGATGCTCGACCGCGATCGCAGGTTGAGCGCCTATTCCAACGACTGTCCCTTTAACTTCGCCGAGTACAACGGCTCGAAAAAAATCGGCATCGTGGCCAACGGCGTTTCCTACCAGTACGCCAAAGAGGTCTTCGGCGACAGCGCTTCCTACCTCAAACTCGGCATGACCAATCCCATGCCCATGGACCTGATCCGCGAATTCCGCGCCAACGTCGAGACGATGTACGTCATCGAAGAACTCGATCCTTATATGGAAGAGCAAATTCGCGCAGCCGGCATCGACTGCATCGGCAAGGAAAAGATCCCTTCGGTCGGCGAACTGACCCCGAACCTCGTCCGCGAGGCTTTGCTCGGCACAAAGGCCAAAGAGATCGAATTCAACCACAATCTGATCGTCGATCGTCCGCCTGCCCTGTGCGCCGGCTGCCCGCACCGCGGCTTCTTCTACGAGTGCGCCAAGCACAAAGACACCGTCATGGTCGGCGATATCGGCTGCTACGCCCTTGGCGGCAGCGAACCGCTGAACGCCAAGGATTTGGCTCTGTGCATGGGTTCCGCTTTTTCGCTGGCACACGGCATGGACAAAGCCTTCAAGAGAAGCGGTCAGGAAAAGACGATTGTCGCCTGCATGGGAGATTCGACCTTCTTCCACACCGGCATCAATTCTCTTGAGGAAGTCGTTTACAACGATTCCCGCGTCATCTGCTGCATCCTCGACAATCGCATCACCGGCATGACAGGCCATCAGGAGAATCCTGGCACTGGCTACACGCTGAAAGGCGAGCCGGCGAACATCATGGATATCGAGACGATCGTCCGCGCCCTTGGCGTGACCCGCATTCGCACCGTCAACCCGCTCAAGCTGGACGAGATGAAGGAAGCGCTCGACTGGGCGTATCAGGAAGTCCGCGAAGCTCCCGTGGTCCTGATCACCCGCTGGCTCTGCGTCCTCAAAAAACTCTCCACGGAAGACCGGCGCGAGTTCCGCATCGCACCGGGCCAATGCACCGTCAATCACGAGAAATGCATCGGCTGCAAAAAATGTTTGCAGACCGGCTGCCCTGCGCTGAGCTTCGACAAGTACGAACGCAAGGTCAGCATCGACAGGATGCAGTGCGTCGGCTGCACGGTCTGCGCCCAAGTCTGTCCGGTGAAAGCGATCGTGAAAGGAGCGAGAAAATGAGCAAGAACAAAACGAAAAGCGTTCTTCTCGTCGGCGTCGGCGGACAGGGGACCATCCTCGCCAGCAAAATCCTCACCGCCGGGCTCATCGAGGCGGGATACGACGTGAAAATGAGCGAAGTTCACGGCATGAGTCAGCGCGGCGGTTCCGTTTCCACTCAGGTCCGCTACGGCGAAAAAGTCTATTCCCCGATCATCGGCAAAGGCGAAGCCGACGTGCTCGTTTCGTTCGAGACGATGGAAGCCATCCGCTGTCTGGACGGGCTCAAGCCGGGCGGAAAGGTCGTCGTGAACGATTATAAAATGCCGTCGCTTCCCATTCTCAGCGGCGCCAAGGAGTACCCGGACGGCATCATCGAAGAGCTCAAAAGCAAGGTCCCCACGCTCGCGCTGGACGCGGCGCAGGTAGCCCGCGACAACGGCAATCCCCGCGGCATGAACGTCGTCTTACTCGGCGCGCTCGTTCAGTTGCTGGGCATCGCGAACATCGACTGGACGGCGGCCGTGAAGGCCAATGTCAAGCCTCAGTTCGTCGACGGCAATCTCCGCTGCCTCGAAGCGGGGATGAAACTCGCCGAATCGCTCGCATAATATCGACCCTTGAGAGAACGACTCATCTCATGGCGATTCTTGATAGAAAAGTATTGCCGGAGTTTGCCGGACGCTGCCAAGGAATTCAGTTGCTCGGAACTACCTCGACCGCTGCCCTGAATTGCTTTCAATAAAGAGACCGCCTCAATTGTCTTTTGAGGCGGTCTCTTTTTGGTGGCGCGCCCAGCGGGAGCGCTTGTTTCCCGTGCCGGCGCTAGACGATCTGCGCCAGCGGGGCGATCTCGATGCCGGCTTCGACGAGCCGGGACCGCAGGGTCTGGGCCATCTGCACGGCCGTGGGCGAGTCGCCGTGCAGGCAGATGGAGTGGGGGCGCAGCTTCACGGTCGTGCCGTCGATCGCTTCGACGACGCCTTCTTTGACCATGCGGATCACGCGCGCGGCGGCGATTTCCGCGTCGCGCACGAAGGCGCCTTCCCTGCTGCGGGGCACGAGCGTGCCGTCGGGCATGTAGCCGCGGTCGGCGAAGGCTTCGGCGGCGTAAGGCAGGCCGATCTTCGCGGCAGCTTCGTCGAACTTCGATCCCGCCAGCCCCATCAGGATCAGCCCGCCGGCGTCCTTCACGGCCTGCGCGAGGGCTTCGGCTTCCTCGATCTTTTTGGCGGCGCTGTTGTACATGGCGCCGTGGGGCTTGACGTGCTGGAGTTTCATGCCCGCCGCCTCGCAGAAAGCGCGCAGCGCGCCGATCTGATACAGCGCGTCGGCGTAAATCTCGTCGGGCGTGCAGGCCATGTTGCGGCGGCCGAAGCCGACCAGATCGGGATAGGCGGGATGCGCCCCCACGGCCACGCCCGCCGCTTTCGCCGCCGCCACCGTGGCGCGCATCACGACGGGGTCGCCGGCGTGGAAACCGCAGGCCACGTTCGCCGACGAGACGAAGGTGAGCACGTCGCCGTCGCGCCCCATTTTCCAAGCGCCGAAACTTTCCCCCAGATCGCTGTTCAAATCCACTCGATAGGTCATCATCTGTCCCTCCTCCGGATCAATCCAATCGTTCCCAGGTCACGGCGTAATCTTTGCCTTCGACGTTCAGCTTCATCGCTCCCGACCGCGCCGGAGCCGCTGCGGTCGCCGCCGCCGGTTGCGCCGCGGCGTGCTGCACGAACAGGCGCAGCCGCTCGACTTTCGCCGCTTCGGCGCGCGACAGTTCGACGCCTTCGTCCTGGCTGAGCGGCGCGAAGCGCACCTTTTCGCCGGGCATTTTCTGCGCCAGGCGCGCCACGTCGAGCGCGTGCACGACGGCGATCTTCACGTAGCCGCCGGTGGTCTGGCGGTCGGCCATCATCACGATCGGCAGGCCGGAGCCGGGCGCCTGCACGGCTCCCATGGGGATGCCGTCGGAAACGATGTCGGGGCCTTTCGCGTGTTCGATGGCGCGGTCGCTTTCCAGGCGGCAGCCCATGCGGTCGGCCGAGGTGGAAACGGTGTATTCGGTCTCGAAGAACGTTTTCAGTCCTGCGGGCGTGACGTAGGAATCCTGCGGGCCGGGCACGGCGCGCAGCGGCGAATCTCCGTAATCGGGGCGCAGTTCCGCCGGGCAGGCAGCGCCGACGATGTTGCGCCACAGCGACCACGGCGTGCCGGCTGGCAGCTCGTCGCCGTCTTTCAGCTTGCGCCCTTCGAGGCCGCCGATCTTCGCTTTCATGTAGGTGCTGCGGCTGCCCATCACCGGCGGCACCTCGATACCGCCGCCGACGCAGACGTAGGCGCGGCAGCCGCGCCCGTGCGGGGCGCCGAAGCCGAGCCGGTCGCCGTCTTTCACGGCGACGGCCGTCCACATCGGCAGAGGCGC
>NZ_ADFP01000038.1 GCF_000177335.1 Pyramidobacter piscolens W5455 | reverse complement strand
CAGTCCGCGGCCGAGGAACAGTTCGCCGGCGCGCACGGCCTGAGCGGCCAGCATCGCCAAACCGCCGCGCGCGGGAAGGCCGAGCGCTTCGGCCTGGAGGAGCAGCGCCGTGCGCATCGGGTTGTAGATCACGTCGAGCACAAGCCGGCATTTGGGAAAGAGCCGCAGATCCACGGGGGAAGCGCCGTTTTTCGGGTACATGCCCACGGGCGTCGTGTTGACGATCAGTTCGGCGTCGGCGTGCCGTTCGAGGGTGGCGTAGGTGTCGCGCCCCGAGCGCGAGATCACGGCGAAGGGAATGCCGCAGCTTGCCAGCACGGCGCGCACGGTGCGCGAAGCGCCGCCGCTGCCCAGCACGAGCGCGGGACGACCGCGCAGGCGTTCCGCGTCTTCCCCGAGCAGATGCAGAAAACCGTCCCAGTCCGTGTTGTCGCCGCGCCATTCCCCGCCTGGCAGGCGCGTCACAGTGTTGACGCAGCCGATGGCGCGGGCGCGCTCCGACAGCTCGCGGCAGCTTTTCATCGCGTCGATCTTGTAGGGAATGGTGACGTTGAAGCCGTCGCCGTCGCTCGCGCGTAGAAAGCCATCCAGCGCCTCCGGCTCCAGGGGATAGAGCTTGTACTCGTAATCGCCGATCAGGGCGTGGATGGCGGGCGAGAAACTGTGGCCGAGCGCGCGGCCGATCAGGCCGAAGCGCCCCATTTACACCACCTCGGAGTAGCTGCCCAGATATTTGAGCGTGGTGACGGCGCCCTGCAGGTCGTCGAAGATGCGCAGGAAAGAATCGTTGTAGACGGAGGAGTCGAGGTCGAAATAGAACATGAATTCGAAATCGCTGTTGGCCAGCGGCCGGCTCTCCAGCTTGAGCAAATTGATGTCCAGCGCCTTGAAGCGTGACAGCACGTGCGACAGCGAGCCGCGCTTGTGCGGCAGCACCATCATCAGGCTGGTGCGGTTGGCGCCGGGGTAAATTTCCAGATCCTTGGCGATGCAGATGAAGCGCGTGAAGTTGCTGCCCGCGTCCTGCACGGAGGCCTTGAGGCAATCCAGGCCATAGAGTTCGGCGCAGCTGCGCGACGACAGCGCCGCCAGATCTTTGCGCCCCGACTCGTGCACCATCTGCGAGGCGACGGCCGTGTTCTTGACGGGAGCGACCTTGACCCCCAGCGACTTGAGGAAGCTCTGGCTTTGCGCCAGCGCCTGCTCGTGAGAGATGATCTCTTTGATGTCGCCGATGGAAACGCCGGGATTGGCAAGCAGGCAGTGGTCGATCTTGACGCGGCAGCTGCGCACGATGTAGCAGCTGTGCTCCATCATCAGGTCGTAAATGCGGTTCACCGAGCCGGCCGTGCTGTTCTCGATGGGCAGCACGCCGTACCGGCACAGTCCCTGCTCGACGGCGGCGAAGACATTTTCGAAGTACTGAAAGTACATGATGCTGCCCGAGGGGAAAATGCGCTCGCAGGCCATCTGCGAGTTCGCGCCCTCCGCGCCCTGACAGGCGACCGTAGGACGGATGGGGAACTGCGCCGACGTGTTGGCCAGCGCCAGCGAGATCTGCCGCTTGAGCGGCGAGCCGCCGGCGATGATGCGGTGCTGCTCGGAGCGGCTCAGGTCGAAGACCAGCGAAAACAGCGCGTCCATGGACGGCGCCAGCTCTTCGCCGACCGAGTCGGCCAGATCGTTGAGCTTTTGGCGTTCGCGGGCGGGATCGTAGATGGGAATGTTGTTTTTGGCCTTGTAGGCGGCGATGTCGCGCACGACGGCGAAGCGCCGCGTGATCAGGTCGACCAGGCCGCGGTCGATCTCGTCGATCTGGGTGCGAAAATCTTTCATGTCCATTTTTCATTCGGCTCCTTTGAGCGGTTCGTAGTTTCCCGGAAGCAGTGCGTCGCAGAGGGCGACGGCGGCCGCCGCTTCGACGGCGGGAACGGCGCGCACGGCCACGCAGGGATCGTGACGGCCTTTGATATTCAGTTCCGTGAGCTGCATGGTTCTGAGACTGAGGGTCCTCTGCGCGCGGGCGATGGAAGGCGTCGGCTTGAAGGCGGCGCGGAAAACCAGCGGCATGCCCGTGGAAATGCCGCCGAGAATGCCGCCGGCGTGGTTCGTGGCCGTGATCACGGCGCCGTCTTCGCACACGAACGGGTCGTTGTGCTCGCTGCCCCTCATGGCCGCGGCCGCGAAACCGCTGCCGAATTCCACGCCCTTGACGGCGGGAATGCCGAAGACCAGCGAGGCGATCCCGCTTTCGAGCCCGCCGAAGATCGGCTCGCCGAGCCCCGCCGGCAGGCCGACGGCGGCGCATTCGACCACGCCGCCGAGCGAATCCCCCTCCGCGCGGGCGGCCTCGATCGCCGCGGCCATGCGCGCCCCAGCGGCCGCGTCGAGCACCGTCAGCGGCGAGAAGAAGCGCGCGTTGAAGTCGGCCCGGGAGACGGACGCAGGATCGAAAGCGCGGTCCTCCACGCCGCCGACGCTTTTGAGATGCGCGCCGACGAAAATCCCCCGCGCCTCGAGGATTTGCAGACAAACGCCGCCGGCAGCGGTCAGCGGCGCCGTGAGCCGGCCGGAAAAATGGCCGCCGCCCGAGGCGTCCTGAAAGCCGCCGTATTTGACGGAACTCGTGTAGTCGGCATGCCCCGGCCGCGGCACGTCCCGAAACTCGGAATAATCGCCGGGACGCGCGTCGGCGTTGCGGATGATCAGGCAGAGCGGAGAACCGCACAGCCGCCCGCCGGCGATCCCCGAAAGGAACTCGATCCGGTCGCCCTCGCGGCGCGGCGTCGCCAGCGGACCGCCGGGCGCGCGGCGTTTCATGAAAGAGTCCAGCCGCTCCATGTCCACGCGGAACCCTGCCGGCAGCCCCTCGATCACGGCGCCGACGGCGGCCGAATGGGACTGTCCGAAGATGGAAAGGCGGATGCGCTTGCCGCAGCTTGAACTCATGATCATGCCTCCGTTCTGACGACGCCGCCGAGCGCGGCGAAGTCGTCGAAAAAGCCCGGATAGGACTTGTCCACCGCTTCCGCGCCCGTGATCGTGACCGTTTCCGAACACAGCACCGAGGCGGCCGCGCCCAGCATGGCGATGCGGTGATCGCCGCAGGCGTCGACGATGCCGCCGCGCAGAGAGCCGCACCCGTCGATAAGGATGCAGTTGCCGTCGGGCACCGCGTGTCCCCCCAGGGCGTTCAGCGCGCCGCAGACCGAGGCGACGCGGTCGCTCTCTTTGAGCCGCAGCCGTCCGACGTTCGCAATCGCCGTGCGCCCCTTGACCGCCGCCGCGGCGACGGCCAGAGCGGGCACCAGATCGGGCGTGTCGCCCACGTCGATACATGTTTCGCGCAGCTTTGCCGGCGCCGCCGCGATGGAATCGCCGGCGATCGAGATCTCGGCGCCCATGCGTCGCAGAAGCTCCGCCACGACGCTGTCGCCCTGCAATGACGGCCGCGTCAGCCCCGTGACGGCGAGCTTTGCGCCGGCGGCCCCGGCGCAAAGCCAGAAAGCCGCGTTGGACCAATCGCCTTCGGCTCTCAGCTTGGCAGGTGTGACGTATCGCTGCGCGCCGGAGACGGAGAACCTGTCGGCGGAACGGCCGACGGCGATACCGAAAGCGGCCAGCGCCGCCAGCGTCATGTCGACGTAGCCGGCCGATTCCAATCGGTCGGCGATGAGAACGCGGCTGTTGCCTTCAAGCAGCGGCAGCGCAAAGAGCAGGCCCGTGAAAAACTGCGACGACACCGCGCCGGGCAGACGGTACCGGCCGGCCGTCAGCCGTCCCTCGACGACGGGGTGATCCGTCCCCTTGCCGGTGATGACGGCGCCGTGCCGCTCCATTTCGTTCCACAGATCGTCCATTGGCCGCGACGACAGTTTGCCGCGCAGCGTAAAGCGGGCCTTTCGACCCAGCGCGGCCGCCAGCGGCGTCATGAAACGATACGTGGAGCCGCTCTCGCCGGGATCGAGTTCGGCCGCGCCGCTCGCGTTCCGGTCCAGCGGCGTGACGGCGATGACGCTGCCGCCGACGGCGATCCCGGCTCCCAGCGCCCTGAGGCAGCGCACCGTGGCCTCGATGTCCTGCGAGACGACGCGACAGGGCAGCGTCGCCGGACGGTTCCCCAGCGCGGCGCAGATCAGCAGACGGTGAACGTGCGACTTCGATGGGATGGCGGCGATCGTGCCGCTCAGTTTGCGGGGCGTGATGGTGACGATCATGTCGCGGCAACCTCCGTTTCGAGGGCTTCGAGCCCGTCCGCGAGGAACCCGCGCGCCTCTTCGAGCATGACCTTGCGCCGCTCCACGCTGCCGATGCCGCGGGGAAGCACGAGCGTTACCGTGTCGGAAGCCCGTTTCTTGTCGGCGAGCATGCCCGCGAAGAGCTCGTCGGTTTTGAACCGGGTCGTCTGCGGCAGGCCGCGCAGCCGCAGGGCGCCGGACAGCTGGACAAACGTTTCCGGCGCGCAGATGCCGCGTTTGGCGCAGGCGGCGGTGATGATCATCATGCCGATGGCGACGCAAAAACCGTGCGGGATCGAAAAGCCGCTGCACTTTTCCACGGCGTGGCCGAACGTGTGCCCGAAGTTGAGGATCTGACGCAGTCCCATCTCCTTCTCGTCGCGGCGCACCACGTCGCGTTTGATCTCCACGCAGCGGTGCACGATTTCGGCGATCTCGGCGGCGCCGACGTCGGGCTTGCGCGCCGCGTCGAAGAGTTTGGCGTCGCGGATCATGCCCGTCTTGACGATCTCGCCGAAGCCGTTGGCCAGCTGCTCTTTCGGCAGCGTCGCCAGCGTTTCCGTGTCGTAGAGCACCAGATCGGGCTGGTAGAAGGTTCCGACCAGGTTTTTGCCCGTCTCGAGGTCGATGGCCGTCTTGCCGCCCACCGATGAGTCGACCGCGGCCAGCAGCGACGTCGGCAGCTGTACGAGGCCGATGCCGCGCATATACAGCGAGGCCGCCAGCCCGCCCAAATCGCCGACGACCCCGCCGCCGAGGGCGAAGAGCGTGTCGCTGCGGATCATGCGCAGGGCGGCCATGCGGTTGAGCAGGTCGAGGAGCGAACGCATGTTTTTGTTCCGCTCGCCGGCGGGAACGACGTGCAGAGCCGGCCGGAAGCCGGCGTGTTCCAGCGAGTCGGCGACGCGCCGCGCGTAGAGCGGCGCCACGTTGGCGTCGGAGACGATCAGCGCCTGCCCGGCGCCGCGCAGAGGCGCGGCGATCTCGCCGGCGGCGCTGAGCAGATCGGCGCCGGTGTGCACGTAGTACTTCTTCGAGGGCGTGGAAACTGTGACGCTGTTCATTTATCCGTCCACCTCTTCCTTTCTCCGGCGTCCCTCTTCGAGCAGCCGCCAGAGCCGTTTTTCGTCGCCAGCGGCGATGGCGTCGCGATACTGCCGCAGCTCGCCGAGAATCTGGTCGATCTCGGAGAGCAGATGGTCGCGGTTCTCGAGGAACAGGTCCGTCCACATCGTCGGGTTCAGCCAGGCCACGCGGGTCAGATCGCGGTAGGAGCCGGCGGAAAAACCGCGGTGCTCGCGCGCCGTCGGGCTCTTCACGTAAGCGTTCGAGACCACGTGCGCCAGCTGCGACGTGAAGGCGATCAGCCGGTCGTGATTTTCCGCCGTCGTCACGGCGAGGCGCTGGAACCCCGCCGGCATCACGAAACTCCTGACGCGCTCCAGCAGCGTGACGTCGTCGTACACGCGCGGCACCACGACGAAACTGGCGCCGCGGAACATGTCGGCACGGCTGTTCTTGAAACCCCAACGGTGCGTGCCCGCCATCGGGTGCCCGCCGGCGTACTCGAAACCGTACCGCTTGGCGAGCCGGAAGCCGACCTCGCAAATGCGGCGCTTGGTGCCGCAGCAGTCCATCGCCAGCGCCGATGCCGGAATGGAGGGCGCGTTCGCCTCCAGCCACTGGCAGGAAAGTTCCGTGTGCAGGCAGACCAGCACGCCGTCGCATTTCCCTAGCGTCTCGCGGTTCAGCTCGCCGTCGATGGCCCCCAGCAGCCGGGCGAATTGCAGCGTGGATCGATCCTGATCGGCGGCGTAAACGGCAAACGTCTCGTCGGCCGCCTTGTAGGCGCGCGCGAACGAACCGCCGATCAGTCCCAGCCCGACGATGCCGATCGTCTTCATGCCAGCGCCTCGCGCACGGCGCGCACCTTCCGCGCCGCCTCGTCGAACTGCTCGGGCGTCAGCGACTGGGCGCCATCGCACAGCGCGTGGGCGGGATCGTTGTGGACCTCGACGATCAGACCGTCGGCGCCGGCCGCGGCGGCGGCGTAGGACATCGGCGCCACGTAGCGCGAGTAGCCCGTGGAATGGCTGGGGTCGATGATCACGGGCAGATGGGTGAGCTCGTGCAGCACGGGCACGGCGGCAAGATCGAGCGTGTTGCGCGTGTAGGTTTCGAACGTGCGGATGCCGCGCTCGCAGAGAATGACGTTCTCGTTGCCGCCGGCCATGATGTATTCCGCGCTCATCAGCAGTTCCTTGAGCGTGTTGGCCAGCCCCCGCTTGAGCAGGATCGGTTTGCGGCAATGTCCCAGTTCCTTGAGCAGATCGAAGTTCTGCATGTTGCGCGCCCCCACCTGAAGCATGTCCACCTCGGCGAAAAGATCGAGATCGTTGATGTTCATGATCTCCGAAACCAGAGGCAGTCCCGTTTCCTTCTTGGCTTCGAGCAGCAGGCCGATCCCCTCGCCGCGCAGCCCCTGGAACGCGTAGGGCGACGTGCGCGGCTTGAACGCGCCGCCGCGCAGCATCGTCGCGCCCGAAGCCTTGACGGCTTTGGCGACGGCGATGATCTGCTCGCGGCTTTCCACCGAACAGGGACCGGCGATGATCTGGAAATGGCCGCCGCCGATCTTGACGCCGCTCACGTCGACGACGCTCGGCTCCTCGTGGAACTTGCGGTTCGCCTTTTTGAAAGGATCGCTGATGCGCGTGACGCGCTCGACGATGGACAGGCTCTCGAGCATCTCGATATCGACCTTGCTGACGTCGCCGATGAGGCCGATGATGGTGTGGAACTCGCCCTGCGAAACGTGGCAGGAAAGGCCCATGCTCTCGAACCATTTGCAGAGACTGTCGCGCTGCTCCGGGGTGGTGCCGTTCTTCAAGACTGCGATCATGTGAAACTCCTCCTTCAAGAAATCGTCGAAACCGTCTCGTCCTCCGCGAACGGAAAAAAACAAGGCCGTGCAGCGATTCTGCACGGCCTTATGATTTCCCTGAAAAAAACTGCGTTTTACCGATCAGCTTTTTGGCAGCACAAAATCACCTTTCTGGAAGCTCCAAAAAAGTAAAAGTAGTAGTATTCGGCTGCAAAAAAGCTGACGTTCATCATTGGAACGCTCCGTCATGCCTCCGTGGGCAAGATACTTTTCGATGGTGCTAAGTATACTGCGCCTCCCCCGGAATTGTCAACGAATATTGCGAAGATTGC
>NZ_ADFP01000037.1 GCF_000177335.1 Pyramidobacter piscolens W5455 | reverse complement strand
TTGGAGCACAGGCTCCAAGCGCTTTTTTGTGTGACAAGTCAGGCCAGCCGGCGTTCCAGCGCCGCGGCGATCCGCTCCGAAGCGCGTCCGTCGCCGTAAGGATTTTGCGCCGAAGCCATGCGGGCGAGGCGCATTTCGTCGTCCATCAGCGCCGCGAAATCCGTCATCGCCCTTTCAGGCTCGTTGCCGAGCAGCGTCACGATCCCCGCGTCCACGCCCTCCGGCCGCTCCGTGACGTTGCGCACCACCGCTACCGGCACGCCCAGCGACGCCCCTTCCTCCTGCAGACCGCCCGAGTCCGTCAGGATCAAACGGCTGCGCGCCAGCAGCGCCGCCATGCAGCCGTATTCCAGCGGCTCGACGAGCTTCACGTTTTGCACGCCCGACAGCGGCGGCACGACCGACTCGCGCACCGCGGGGTTGAGATGGACCGGGAACACGAACGTCCACTCCGCGCGAGCGCGCGCCACGTCGGCCAGACGCCGCGCCAGCTCGTTCAGCACGGGCCAGTTCTCGCGCCGGTGCAGCGTCACCGTCACGACCGGCCCGCGCGCGGGCACGCCGTCGGGCAAAACTCCTTTTTTCGAGGCAAAAAGGATCGCGTCGACCGCCGTCTGTCCCGTCACGAAAACGCGCTCGGGCGCCGCGCCGCTTTTCAGCAGATTGGCGCGCGCCCCCTCCGTCGGCGCGAAGAACGTGTCGCACAGCGCGTCGGTCAGCACGCGGTTAGCCTCCTCCGGGAACGGCTCGCTCATCGAACCGCTGCGCAGCCCCGCCTCCACGTGCCCGACCGGGATACGCTCCAGAAACGCCGCCCACGCCGAGACGAACGTCGTCAGCGTGTCGCCGTGCACCAGCACGTAATCGGCCTTCAGCTCGCGAAACGCCGCCGCCGCCTGCGGCAAAATCCGCGCCGCCAGCTCCGGCAGAGTCTGCCGCTCGGTCATCACGTCCAGATTGCGCTCGTGCGGCACGCCGAAGATCGAAAGCGCCTGCTCAAGCTGCGTCCTGTGCTGCCCGGTCAGCAAAATCACCGGCTCCAGCGCGCCGCTTCGCGCCAGCGCCAGATACACCGGCGCCATCTTGATCGCCTCCGGCCGCGTGCCGAACGCGAGAACGATCCGTTTTTTCATGGGCGAACACTCCCCCTTCTCCGCGCTTATTATACCTTATGCCGCAGGCATTTCGGCCGTTTGATCCCCTCAACGGGGCATCCTCAAATGCCACTGATACTGATTTTCAATAAAAAAGCATCATTGAAAAACGCTCCGCCGGCGACCGTGCTGCAAAAAGCATGCAGCACGCGATTTGATCCAGTTTTCGACGCGCCTTCGGCGTTATAAAAGGGCGAAGAAACTGTGTCTTTTTAACGAAAACGAGTATGACCAGCACGAAAAAAATACTACTACGTCCGACCGTACCGGGTTCCGGGGACGGTAGGT
>NZ_ADFP01000036.1 GCF_000177335.1 Pyramidobacter piscolens W5455 | reverse complement strand
GTCTCTTAAAATTGGAGTGATAATAGTGATTGATTATGGGTTGTTATCTGTTATAATACGAATGATTTTCTTCATAGTAAAAGCAAGCCCTTCAAAGTAAAAGCGCCAGAGTTGCGTTAAGTTTGAAAAAGTTTTCCGTCCTGAGAGAGATTTCTGGAAAATATCGGATAAGAGCGACTGAAACCATGCAAAATCAGGTGCGGAGGCCTTCATACCATCCTCTTCAAGCCGTTCGAAGCGCATGACAAAGGAACCCCGAACCGAAAGCCGTATCGCGAGTTCTTGGGTAGAATTGAACAGCGCCCCCGAGGGAGATTCACAAAGCGAGTTCCGCAGCCTGCGCAGCAGGCGAGATAGTACCGCGCGGCTGGCCTCCCTTGGGCGCCGAATACCGCCGTTAAGCCGTTCTCTTAAAGAATCGGCGGGCGTCTTTTTGATATCTTTAATTCATACTTGAACGATAATATTCAAAATTGAAGAGTTATCCGCCGTTGTAAAAAAATCACTCGTTTCGGACGAACGTGATAAATCATGAGGAGGATGTTATTGATGAAAGAACAG
>NZ_ADFP01000035.1 GCF_000177335.1 Pyramidobacter piscolens W5455 | reverse complement strand
CCAATGAGTCAAAAAGCTCCCCTTCAATATCTGTTGTCCCTAAGACCTTTAATATATCGCCAAATACAGGTAGCTTGGCTTCTACCTTCACCGTTGTTCGGCCGATGAAATGCATATGCATAACATCGTCTTTGGTGGTTCCCCTCATCAGTGGCTCTATCTGAACGCGCTCTCCACTGCTTAATGACATTCCTTTCCCGATTAAAAAATCTGTCAGATCGGATGTGGTCGGCCCGAAAACAGTTCTGGCAAAACCAATGGTGTCGCCTTCAACAAACAAAAAGAATGGGTAAGTCCCAATGATTCGTCATCTGCGAGGCTGTTCTTAATATCTTCAACTGAAGCTTTAGAGCGATTTATCTTCTGAACCAGACTCTTGTCATTTGTTTTGGTAAAGAGAAAAGTTTTTCCATCGATTTTATGAATATACAAATAATTGGAGCCAACCTGCAGGTGATGATTATCAGCCAGCAGAGAATTAAGGAAAACAGACAGGTTTATTGAGCGCTTATCTTTCCCTTTATTTTTGCTGCGGTAAGTCGCATAAAAACCATTCTTCATAATTCAATCCATTTACTATGTTATGTTCTGAGGGGAGTGAAAATTCCCCTAATTCGATGAAGATTCTTGCTCAATTGTTATCAGCTATGCGCCGACCAGAACACCTTGCCGATCAGCCAAACGTCTCTTCAGGCCACTGACTAGCGATAACTTTCCCCACAACGGAACAACTCTCATTGCATGGGATCATTGGGTACTGTGGGTTTAGTGGTTGTAAAAACACCTGACCGCTATCCCTGATCAGTTTCTTGAAGGTAAACTCATCACCCCCAAGTCTGGCTATGCAGAAATCACCTGGCTCAACAGCCTGCTCAGGGTCAACGAGAATTAACATTCCGTCAGGAAAGCTTGGCTTGGAGCCTGTTGGTGCGGTCATGGAATTACCTTCAACCTCAAGCCAGAATGCAAATCACTGGCTTTTTGGTTGTGCTT
>NZ_ADFP01000034.1 GCF_000177335.1 Pyramidobacter piscolens W5455 | reverse complement strand
ACTCCGAAGCTCCTTCTGTATATAATTTCCGCAAAACGTCAAAGTAACTGCAATGTAAAAAGAGAGTCATCGTTGCATTGACTCCAAAAGATTCAGCAATTGCACTAAGTCTGACGCGGAGGCTTTTTTTCTGACGTGATCATGCACTTTTAACGGCTTCAAGAGGCGGCTCCAGCGGTTTCCACACTTGGTTTTGCATGTCTTCAGTCGCTCTTATGCGATGTTTTCCGGGAAGAGCGGGGAACTAAGAACTAAAAAATCCTTCTTTCAAACTTAATGTTGCCCTGTTGCTTTTACTCTGACAACGTTACTTTAACCATTTTTTCTTGATGAGCGTTTGTCGCTTGAAGAAACGTGGCTGCATTGACTTTTTCAATGAGCAGTTATAGTGATATTTTTACTGACTATTGACAGTGTATAGAATATAAATTTCGATTTGTAAAGTCAATAATCATAATTTAAACAAATATTTCCTACCAGAACAAAAAAATAACGTTTGTTTTTGTAATTCGGCTCATTTCAAGAATTTCAGGCACGAAAAAAAATCAGCCTCCTCCAAATCGTAAAAAATGAGGAGTTCAGTTCTTCAAACCGAACTCCTCCAATTGAGAAAACAATAAAGATTCTCGTCCTGTTTTACGGAATGGAAACGGCGCCGCTATACAGGGAGAAAACGTCTCCTCGCAAAGCTCCTGCCGGCTCCATAATCCTGACCGGCCCCAAACGCCCGTAATCCGAGAAACAATTCTTCCCTCGCTCGGCCGCCTCGTTGCAGTGAATACGGAAATCAATCCTTGGCGGGAATCACGTGGATCGCCTTGATCAACAGATGCACTTTGTCGCCTGGTTTAAGATCCAGCTCGGCCACGGAATCAGTCGTCAGCACGGAGCTGAGTTTGCCTGCGGCATCAAGAGTGCATTCGATCTGCGACATGATATCGCCCTTCTTTACTGCCTGGACCGTCGCCATCAGATCGTTGCGAACGCCGTATCTCATAAAAAAGCCTCCTTCGATTTTATTTTGACCATGAATCAATATTAAACTATCATCGCCTCACCCGATTGTCAATGAATATCTTATAAATATTATTCTTTTAAGAATAGATATCAAAACGCCGCCAAACATTTTTGCAGTTCAACCGGCGGCTCCGGACAAAAAAGTTCCGGCTCTTTCGAACCGGAACCCGTCTCTCCGAAAAAATCATCTCACGCCGCCCAAAAATCCGCCGAGGAACGGCCCCGCATACTGCCAGATCAGATAGACCGCGATCACGACCAGCATGACGATCTTGAGAACCCGCTTGAAACCGGCGGTTCCCGCGTTCTTGGGCATCACGTCGCCCAGCTTCTTGCGGTAGGACAGCCCCTTGCCCAGGCCGAGATTTCCGAAGATGCCGTTCGTGCCGACGTTGATGCTCTTCCCCTTCGGCCCGATCGTGGCGCTGACGCCGGTTTTGCTGATGTTGACGCTGACGCCGGGCAGAATTTTGATGCTCTTTTTAAAGCGCAACCCCATGTTATCCAGCCTCCTTCGAATATATCCGCGCCCCGCAAAAACGCGCGTCCGCAAAACAGCCCTCCATATACGACTCAATTTGTACATAAATTATAACTTACGGCAAGACGCTGTCAAATAAGTTTTCCGTGGAAGAACGCCATGAAGGAAGCCCCCGTCAGCCCTTCAGTGCCAGCTGTTTCTCGCCGTTATGGATACCCCGGCGGCACCCCGTTGTAACGGCACGTGGTGTCGAAGATAAGTCGAGGACAAAGAGACAATTACCGTTTCAGGCCCATCTTCTCATCCAAGAAAAACTTGGCGATGCTGAACGCGCAGCCTCTTTTGATAGTGCAACGAACTGTAGAAAAGGAGATGAAAAAGATATGGCTTTTTCATTCGGCTGACCGATGAAAAAAAACATCTTGCCGCCAGCTACGTGAAGCTGCATTCGATGTTCATCGGAGAAGTCTTTAAAAGGGCCCTGTTTGACCGCATCGAGGAATACGATATTACCGTCGTCAAAGATGCTTACGATGAATACATAAAAAGCGGCAAAAAGAGTCGGTCGATCAGAGGCTCTGGAAAGAAGTCAATTTTATGAGATACGACGTCTAAACAATTCCCCAATTCGACCGGGAGTTAAAAACTCGACAAATATATGTAGCTCATGATCAGGTCATGGATCAAAAAAACTTGTTGAATGCGGAGACCTAAGGATCCATGGGAAAGAGCCTGCAGGCAATCGCAAAGGACAATAACGGCATCGAATCAGAGATTATCATCTAATTTGCTTCATCGACGGTTATGAATTGATTATTTCAGCCCTGAACGTCAGACATCAGCGAGAAGTTCACAAAAATGAGCTTGTGATAATTGCCCCCGGTTGCGGATCCACTTCCGTTGCCAGGGGCATCTGTTGCCAACGTCAACGTTCAAGGATGAGTCATAGCTTACGACCACTGGCGGATATGTGCGAAGGGTTAGGCCGCACGTGCGGCCGTCGCTTTTAGGAGCCCATCTCCGCGTGTGCGGAGGTTTGGAACGCTGCGGGCATGCCCCGTCAGCCCTTCCCGGTCCATCTCCGCGTGTGCGGAGGTTTGCTCGCTACGAGAGATCCAGACTGGTTCTTCGGAGGTCCATCTCCGCGTGAGCGGAGGTTTGCTTGCCTGCTTGGCTCTGGCCAGCGTCTGGTAGGGTCCATCTCCGCGTGAGCGGAGGTTTGTCGCCTTGACGGCACTGGGCTTTACAGACTGGAGGTCCATCTCCGCGTGAGCGGAGGTTTGGTGGTTCTTGGGCATGAGCAGCATCATCGAGTAGGTCCATCTCCGCGTGAGCGGAGGTTTGCGAATACGAGTCACGTCTATCTGAGGTCCGGGGGGTCCATCTCCGCGTGAGCGGAGGTTTGGTGGAAGCGGGGCGGGAAGAGTGGCCCGCCAAGGGTCCATCTCCGCGTGAGCGGAGGTTTGCTCGTGGCGGTCGATCAGCCGCTCATACTCGTGGGTCCATCTCCGCGTGAGCGGAGGTTTGGCTTTGTCCGTTTTTCGTCCAAGAATGTCCATGGGTCCATCTCCGCGTGAGCGGAGGTTTGTTGGGAGTCTGGGGGCCCTGCGCGAAGTAAGAGGGTCCATCTCCGCGTGAGCGGAGGTTTGAAAACGCGCCCTCCCCGAAGGAAGAGCGCGGTAGGTCCATCTCCGCGTGAGCGGAGGTTTGGACGTGATGTGCCAGCGGGGCGTCTGGAATGGCGGTCCATCTCCGCGTGAGCGGAGGTTTGCCCTGCTCCCATCCTGCAACAGCACAAACTTCAGGTCCATCTCCGCGTGAGCGGAGGTTTGGAGGCGGTGAACGTCCCGCATAGCCTGATAGGGGGTCCATCTCCGCGTGAGCGGAGGTTTGCTCACCATCGACATGACGAGCTACTATCATGCGGGTCCATCTCCGCGTGAGCGGAGGTTTGTCCCCTTGCCCCGCGGTCAGTGCGTCCATTTCGGGTCCATCTCCGCGTGAGCGGAGGTTTGCGGGGCTGTCGCCTTCGCCAATCAGGGAAAGCGGGTCCATCTCCGCGTGAGCGGAGGTTTGCACGACCAGCAACGGCGTCGTGATCTACGAGGAGGTCCATCTCCGCGTGAGCGGAGGTTTGGAGGCTCACCACAACGAACAAGACGATCTATGAGGTCCATCTCCGCGTGAGCGGAGGTTTGTCTTCAGTGTGTATCATGTTCAACTTATCTCTTCAACGCAGTTCCCAAGGAATTTCCTGGTCGCCGTACGATAGGGCACAGATCTGCACCATGGACAGCAACAGCATTCACCACATATATAAAAAGTGCAGCGCTGTTTGCGCAAAGCACATCGGAGGGCTTCCTTCGGAAACACGATGTTCATATCGACAGACACTGTGCGTTATCTGTGTCGTCTGGTCCTGAAAATTATCTGAATATTCCGCCGCATAATTTGGGCAACTATTCTTTCTACAAGACGGGCCGTCTGCACTTAGAGCTGTCGTCATCCATTTCTTCTTCCAAACGCGTGACGGCGTTCATCAACTATCCACGTACGATTCTCGCATAACATTTCGCTGTCAAGGCGAGCCTATATTTTTAACGCCAACGAGTCTCAAGGAGCTCCGCTCTTACGACGGAAACAACATGTTTGCAGCGCGGGCAAAAAACGCGCTGTCCATCGGCAGAGATACGGATATCAAACTCCTTCGCGCCAATAGAAGAAATTATGGTTCTTCGATGAGCTCCAAGGTGTAAGTCTTTTTTTCGAGATCACACGCAGTCACTTTAGCCCGAAAAGTTTCCCCCTCACGAGCGTGAGGAATCCCCGGAGAAAAGCTGACGTTCTGCGCGCTGTCTTCGTCGACAAGTTTGTATCGAGGCTTAGCCTTTCCCTTGACTTTACGGAAACCGCAGCACATTGCTTCAACGATGTCGCCCTCGATATACTTCATGCCGTCCTTTCGGGCAATTTCCCGTTGAGCTTCCCGGTGTGCTTCCTGCTTTTCCTGCGTCGACAGCTGCCGGTTCAGCCGTCCGTATCCCGAACTGCGCTTCGCGCCAACGCCGCGCTCGCCCAAGACACGTTCGAACAGTTTTCCAATCTCTGCCAGAATGGCTTTTTTCCTGCTGGCGTCGGGTTCTTCGCAGTCGCAAACGACCAGAAACGTACCTCCGACGGAAACAAAGCTGACGGGAACGGGGTCGTCAAAATCGCTGGGGACAGCAGGCTCTTGCTGGCTGTAATAGCCGCGGTGATGGCACGTGACGACGTCGTCGTGAAGACAGTTTTCAAGGCTCTCGGGGGTGATCCAGGCATCGTGAAAGCGCACGTATCCCTTCGCCGACGCTCCGTCCGCGGCGGCGCTTCCGAAGATAACTTTGCTGTTTTCGAGCCACGCGGCGGCGGCCTCCCCGCCGGGCGCAGCGTTTTTCAGCGCCTCGGCGCAGTAAGCGGCAAGAACGCCCTTCAGAGAGCTGGCGGGAATGATGGGAACGCCATACGTGTGTTCCAAGGAAAGTCCGTTTTCCAACACGTTTTTTCCGCCCAGGCCGACGGCCAGAGGCGCCGTCGTGCGGAACTCGAGCAGCATAGCTCCAGCGGCCTTAAAGGCGTTTTCACGCCGCCGATAGGACGTTTCATAAACGTCTTTCGCACATTTCAGCGCCTTTTTCATCTGCTCGTAAAGCCTCGTACGAGCCATGATCGCGTTATCCCCGCCGCGGGCATCTTTGCTCGCGTCTTCTATTTCTGCCAGAAAACGCTCCATGACCAGCGAAGCATTTGAAGCGCCGTCATTGTTGCACAAGCAATCAAGCGCTTTTCGGCAACTGTTCATCGGGGGCCTCCGTTTTCCGCGCCGTCAAGGCTTTCGCAGCAGCGTTTGATCCAGGCGGCAGCTTCCAATGCCCGGCGGCTCAGACGCATGTACTCCTTCAAATCGGCTTCTCTGGCGCTCTTGACCAAGTCGTCGGAACATCCCGTTTCGACGTTTTGCAAAACTTCCTGCAAACCTTCAAGGTACTTGGTCTGTCCCTTCGCGTCGGCAAACGTCGCCGCCTGGACGAGGCCGCAGCTGTGGATCAAGCACGGGAACGAAAGGGCAAAGCGTTTATAGTCTTCATATTTCCCGCCTGCGCAAACTTTTTTCACGGCGGTAAAAGCGGCCCGCGCCATTTTTTGCCCGTTGGTCAGCATAACTTCATCTTTTTCACTCATGAAGCTCACCGGCCTTTTCGATGTCCTTGAACAGGCAGCGGACGTGCCCCTTGCCGGTAGTCGCTTTGCCGCCCAGCTGCAGGGAGAGCTCGGAACCGCAGAATTGCTTTAAAAGCTCCCCGCTCGTGGGCGTTTCGTCCTCCGGCACGCCGTAAATTTTATCGCACCAGACCCGGCCGACAAGGAGCGTCTCGACCGGCAGCGTTTCCTCATACCACAGCGCCCCGTCGGCAGCCGCGCCAGTTTCCTGGTCGACCTTGATATGCGGCGTCACTTCCGTCCCGGCTTCGCACAGGAAGGTAAAGATATCGTCGTGGACGACGGCGAAGCGCGCTTTAAAAGTTTTTTTCCAGCTTTCGTCATCGCCGAACAGCGTCTGGGCAATTTTTTCCGCCCAGTTTTCAGCGTTTTCGTTAAAAGCCGAGGCAAGGTCAAGCTCTTCAAGATACATCTTCCCGCCCGGCTCTTTGGTAAGCGCCGTGTCTTGAGCCGTAAAAGCCTGAAATTCGTCAGGAAGAATCACGGGCGGCGCGGAGCGCTCTTTGACGTTGCGGGCACAGCGCTCCAGGCAGAAGGGCGACGTTATCCAGGCAAAGGTGCCGTAAAAGCTGCGCACGGGCAGGCAGAGGATATGCGCGTCAGTGAAGACGAGCGAACCAGAATTGCTGCAATCATCGCCCGTCGCGCCGAAAGCGATCCTGGCATCGCCTTCTCGTTTTTCCGAATTGTTGGAAACGTTGTGATGGGCGGCAATCACGCCTTTGACGCTGCTGCCGGGGATATAGGGCCAGTTGGTCACCTTCTCGCGCACGACCGGCAGATCGATATAGCCAAGTCCGCGTCCCGCGCCGATATGAATCGGGCTGAGCGCATGAAGCCAATAACTTTTTTCAACGAAAGTTTTTTCTCCCATGTTCGTCCTCTCCCCTATTTATGTTCTCGCCAGCCGCCCCACAGCGCCAGACCGAATCCGTCGAGCCGATCCTGCGGCTCGTCGCAGACGGAACGGAGCCAGACCCGATCAGGGACAAAGTTCCCCGCAACAACTTCGAAAAAATAGACGCTGCCGGCCGGGACCATGCGCCGCATGGGCTTGGGGCCGGTTCTGCCTTTTTCGTGACACCAGCCGGAAAGAGGCTGCCAGCGACCGACAACGGCGGATACTAGCCGCACCCGCACATCCGTACCAGGCAAAATTCCTTCGCGAGGCGGGGTCTTATCCCCGCCGATCCAGCCGGGATACCAGCCGTTCGCAAACAGCGCCGGCGTCGCCAAGATCATGCGGATCCGGTCACCACCGCGCAGACAGTCCAGGCAGGGGGGGCAGCGCCATGCCGCGTCGTCATCCGTCTGCTGAAAATCGGCAAGACGGCGCATCCCGCCGACGGGAGCAGTAAAATCTCCAAGCAAGCGGGCCGCTCGTTCGTCGATCTCCAGCGCCGCCGCGATGGGGGCGTATGTTCGCTCCGCCGTCCGGTGCACGAAATCGAGTCCCGTGGAAGAAAAGATCTTCCCGTCGCCGGCAGCGCCCGTTTCCGGCGCGATGCTGACGTGAGTACGTTCGTCCTTGGGAATGTCGTCGAGCCAGTCGTCGCCGAAATCAACGCGCCCGTCGCGCCCGTCGCGCTCCGTCAGTCCTCTTTTTTCCTCGCACAGCCAGCGGGCGTAAAGATCCAGCGACCAGTATCCGCCCCGTTTTCGGGGCTTGAAGTTTTCCTCGGTATCGGGCGACGGCAGCAAAAGCCCTTCAAGCGGCATGTCCGCAGACTGCTCGTCCTCTAACTCCGCAGGAAGGAGCTGGTACGGCTTGCCTTCCTGAGCCTGGATGAAATCCAGAGGCCGGGGAAAATAAACTTTGCCGCCGATCTCGGGAAACGGACCGCGCACAGCGATCGAGCGCAGATACGACGGCGTCTCCCCGGTCAGCTTCCAGAGCGCGGTGCGCACGGAACCGGCGGCCACCGTCTGCGTCAGCCAGTCAAGGGAACGGACGCGCGCGCCGCCGCCTCCGGAGCCGAAGGTGCGCGCATCGCGGGCAATCAGCGGCTCGATGGGAATCATCCGGTATTTCATCGTTCGGCCTCCTTCTGCGGAGTCGGCTTCCGCGTATAGCGGCGGGCAAACGCAATCCACTGGCCGACGACAAGCTCATCGGCGAGTTCTTTGACCCCCGCGCCATCCCCGAGCTTGCGTCCGATGTAGCGGGCGATTTCCGCCTCGTTTTCGGCGGAAAGGTCCGTGTCCTTGCGCGCGAAAATGCGCATGACGTCGGCTCTCACAGCTTCGGCCAGCGACTCTCTGTCGTCCCAGTTCTCGTAAAAGCGGGCCGTCTCGAGCAGTTCGTGCAGGAACTTATCGGGAATCTCGCCTCCGGCAAAGCGGTCGCCCCACCAGTCAAGCCGTTCGGCCAGAGAAAGCCGAGCCAAAGGCTTCTCTCGTCCGTCGTTTTCGCTGGCAGCGGGCCACTGCTCGCGCACCGTTACGGCAATGTTGCCGCGAGCGCGGACGGCAACGGCCAGTCCGTTCCGATCCCTGCCGACGGCGGCTTCGCCGTGGAGCCCGTTCTTGGCGTCGCTCTCGGCGCGGCGGGCAAACTTGAGCAGCAACTCCAGATCTTCCAGAGCATGAGCGATAGAAACGCCGATGGAAAGCGTCGGCCGGCAGCCGGAAGGAACGTCGGAACTCATGATACTGCCGAATTCGGACCGCAGTTCCCTGGCGCAGTCAAGAGCGGTATCCAACGGCAGAAAGGCAAGCACGTCGTCTCCCCCGGTGTAAACGGTAACGCCGTAATGCTCCTTGGTGACATTTCTGGCCCGACAGGCAAAATCGGCAAGCTTTTTTGAAAAGCAACGGTGCGATTCGGCGTCTTTCATGTTGTCCAGAATCGCTCCCATGCGGTCTCCGTCGGCGCTGAGCACGGCAAGATACGGCTCGCAGGGGCGGTCGCAGGGCTTCAGTTTCGACAGCACGCCGACAATTTTACGGCACTGCTCCGCAACTCTCTCAGCTACGTCCTTCCCTTCGTTTTCGGCATCCTTTTTCATGCCGGCATAGCGTCCGCGCATCAGCGCTTCGCCGCCGTAAGGGAATTTCTCGTAAAAATCCGCCCCCACCGCGGAGAGAACGCCCCACAATTTCAGTTCCTCGCATGCCTCGAGGATCGTCTTGCGGTCCGCTTCTTTCATCTTGCCAGCCGCGGCAAACACGCCGCGCACCCAGGGATCGACGGCAACGCGGGAAACAGGAGGAAAATTCTTCGCGTCGGAGATGCGCTTGATCACGCCGATGGCGTCGAGCGCCTCGTTCCGCTTGAGGCGCAGCGTGCGGGTCATGGCACGATTCTGCGCGTCGGAAAGGCTCTTGCCATCTTTGAACACGCTCTCGCGCAGTCCGTCCAGCGAGCTTTTGGCCACGCGATCCGCGCACGGGGAAGGGCTAAAGTCACGGATGTTCTTGCGCGCGGCCAGAAGTTTGGCCGCGGTTCTGCGTGCTTCGTCGTACGGACGTCCGTCGAGAGGCGTCCAGACGCAGTAAAATTCGATAATATCGTCCAGCTGCCCGTTCCAGCGCTCCATGACGACGAGATCTCCGACTTTTCCGCCCTCTTTGCCAAGCGGCGTGTCGAGCGCTTCGCGCCCGTACTCAGCCAGCCGTGCCTCCGCGGCCTTCTTCGCCTCGTTTTTGATGCGCCCCAGTTCCTCGGCGTCGGCGGCAGTCACTTTGGCAAGGATCACGTTGGCGATGCCGTCCGACAAGGACGAGTCTTGCACAGCGTCGGGAAAAATCAGAGATCCGCCCAGATCCCTCACGCGATCCCTCACGCAGCAGGCCACGGCCTTGCTCAGCTCGGAAAGCATCCGCGACCCCATCCAGAGGTCGTGCGTGCGGCGCGCGGCGGCGATAAAATCCTGCACGGGGCCGATGGCGATCTGCAGTAAATAGTTCCGTTCGCTCACTTCCCCGTCACCTCCTTAAAACCTTTTTCTCTTAAATAGGCGCGGAACGCTTCCAACGCGTTGCCGGTGCTGGAACGATTTTCCATCGGAGAACCCTTGTAATTCGCGAACTTTGCCCCCTGGTAGTCGCTGCATTCTTTATCCAGTTTATTCAGTCTTCCCCCAAGCTTGTTTCCGCTCAACCTCAGACTACAGGAAAGATCCGGTTCGGGCAGAAAGACAGCCATGCTCAGAACACGGCCATCCTTCAAGCGCAGCGGACGCAGAATCACCGGGCTGCTCATGCGCTGCGCACCGAAAGGAAGCAGCTGGCATGACTCCGGCTCGCCTGACGTCTTAAATCTAAAGCCGATCGGCATGCCGAAGACCGCGCGGGGAAAGCCGTACGGATGATCCGGGGGATAAACGGCTTCATGTCTGGGATCGCACTGCCCCGTCAGCTTACGGATCGTGTCCGCCTCGGGCCAGCGCGAGCGGCCGCGTGCCCCGTTTCGCCCTACGTCTTTTCCCTGCCTGAAATCGCGCAAACACCCAACAGCCTCGTTCCACGCAGCAACACTTTGCTTGGAGTCGCACTCTTTCGTCCACACGCGCAGTCCGCACGAGACGGCCAAAGCACTCGCTTCTTCTTCGTTCTCAAAAGCCAGCTCAGGGCAGAAAACCGCCCCGCAGCCACGCCGCGTGCGCGCGCCGACGCCGCCGAAGTTGGCCCAGGCGCGCAGACTGCGTTCCAACTGTTCCTTGAGCTCGGAGCGCAGCCGCGGCTCGAAGACGACGCCCAGACCGAAATCAAACTCGGGAAGGACTCCCGATTTATCCCTAAACGGGAAGAGGGCGTACTGAGCGTCCTTCACCGGTTTCAATACGACAGACTGGCCTGCCCCCTCTTTTATGAACACTCCGACGCGGCTGGCATGCTGCAAAGCGGCTTTGTCCCCGTCGGATGACGCCGCGAACACGCCGCCCCAGAGCGCGCATTCCTTTTCTTTCAACGCGTTGCCCCGCAGGCCGCGAATGCCATGCAGCAACCGCCACCAAAAGCGCAGCTGCCCCCGTATGGAAGGCGCCCGCACGGGAAATTCTCTGCTAACCTCTCCGGCCTTGGCGCCGCCACCGAACATGGGCGTGATGACGCTGCACGCGTAAACCTTGCATTCCCGCGCGGACAAGGCCCCCAATCGAAGCGCTCCGCCAAGTTTTTCCGCCATACTCCTCACTCTGCCGCCTCCTCCGAAACAGACAAAACAACCGCGCCGCACCTCGGACGGCGCGCTGCGCCTGACACCTTTCGACCTTGTCCTGCCGTATTTCATTTCAGCAAGTCAAATATACTCTAGCATATTAAAAATTTTTGAGTCCACCGAGTCCATGCTCCCGCAAATACCATGCGCATTCCGCTTGATCCCCGGAGGCGCCACGCCGAATCCGCGCCTCGACGCGGCGTTGCCTGCGCGCCTGCCGTCTGGGGCGCTCATCGATCAAGAGGCCGTTCGCCCGACAACGTGAGCCTTGAACCGCAGCACATCTCTCAGCAGTTTCTCGACGCTTTGATATTCTGCTTGAATCTCTTTTTCGATTTCTGGCAGCGTGCCGTTTTCAGCGTTTCCATCCAGGCCGTAAATGTCGATTCTCACGCAGTCGCCTGGATCCCACACCGGCAGCACGAAGCCCACCTGACGGTGCTTGCCGAAATGAAGCGCCTGTTCGCGCTTGAACGCGTAGCGGTTCGCCAGCGACAGCGCCAGAAAGCGCCGCAACGACTGAGGATCACGCTGTACGGCCAGCCAGCCTTCCGTTTTTTTCATACCTCCCAGCGTCCGGAAAACGCCTTTGTAAATTTCTTTGCACAGGTATTTCATTCTATCCACGTCGCTTTTTTCCTGCGTCAGTTCCTGCACATCAACTTTCAGATCTTCAGGCAGCGCATCCGCGTACCCCTCAAGCTGGCGGCCGACAAAATTCGCTTCGTTTTCCGTGCGCCGATGCCGCGCTTCCATGTACTCCTGACTGATCGTGCGGTCGGCCTGCACATCGCAGGCGTCGATAATACGCATCAGCGCCGTCAGCCGCAGAAAACGCCGGATTATCGCATCCCGCGTTTCCCCGGTCCGGGCATGTCCAAAATCCTCCAGACGCAGAATCCCGTCAAGCCGCTCTTCAAGAGGCTTCAACGTCTGTTTAAAGTCGTCCGTACACAGCGTTTCGCCAACTAGTTCAACGACTTCATTCGCCTGCGCTGTGCCGTCGGCGCGGCACAGTTTCGTGTAATGGCGGTGATATTCGGCTACCAGCGGGACATAACGGGCCAGAAACGCCTGCTTTTCCCCGTTCTCGTCAAGCAGTCCTCCAGGCGCTCCGCCCGGTCTGAAATAGCAATCGGACTCTTCGCGCAGCAGCGACGCCGTCAGCAGATGGTGCACTTCGCGCACCGCCGAGGGAAACAGGCCGAGCGGAAAATCTTTGTCGCATCCGCGCTCCGAAGCCCCCGCGTAGGTCAGAGCCGTGTGCCCGATGTCATGCAGGTAAATCGACGCGATCAGCAGCGCCAGCATCTCGGGATGCTCGTCGTCGAAACCGGCGTTTTTCAGAGGTTCTTCCGCGCAGCGAAACAGATTGACGGTGAACTCCATCAGACGTTTGGAATGCCGGCGGCTGTGCTCGACCGTTTCCGGGATCTGGTCGCCCAGCCACAGGTCTTCCCATTTGCAGACCAAAAGATTTTCGAGATATTCCGCCCATCTCGTGCCTTCGCAGCCGCAGCGCCGCAGCCGCTCGAACAGAGCCTGCCCCGTGCCGAACGGCCTTTTGCGCATCGCGTCGTAACTTTTGATCAGAGCCCCCGCCATTTTGCCGGAATCCCGCACCCACTGTGGCAAAGAGGTCGCCTGCATCATCTCCGGGTTCCTGTCGAGCGCCCTGAGCATATTGATCTCCTCGTCCAGCGCGGCGTAAGCATATCCCAGCGGCATGCTCATCAGCTCATACGCCTCGGGAGAATCTTCAAACGTATACAGGCAAGGCAACCCATGAAGCTGCGCGTATGCGGCGGCAAACGCGGAAATCGCCTTGTAGCCGCCTGTGGAACAGAGCACGACCTCTTCCCCGTTCTCCTTCTTCTCAAGACATTCGTCAAATTCACGATAGAGATCGACAACAGACTGGTTGAAGCTCCCCTTGCCCCGAACGTCGATGGCGACCGGACGTATATCTCCCTTTTCGCCCTTTTTCCCCTCTTCGCAGACCAGCTTCTTGATTCTTCCTTTAAAGCAGAGTCTGACCAGCCTTTCGAGAAAAACCCGAGCGCAGAGCACCGTCAGTTTCGACACCGCCGTTTCCGAGGGAAGCAGAAGGACGTGCAGCCGCTCGAACACAGCTTCGCCGTCCTTCTCAAAGATGCGCCGCAGCCAGCGGTACAACGTCTGCACTTCCGCCGAAGGGAAGCGAAAATCCTGTTCGTTCAGCGCCTTCCTTTCCTCGTCGGACAACGATGAAGAATCCAGTATCTTCATCAAAAGCTCCGCCCTGGGAGACGCCAAACCTCCGATAAGTTGCCTGACGCCTTCGTCAGAAGCGTCGCAAAGGCGTTTCGCCTCCTGCTCCTTTTTTTCCGCACTCAGATTCTTGTCCAGCCAGAATGCAGCGGACATTCCCACCGTGCAAATCACCGTAACGCGCTTCATACGCTGCCCCTCTTCCTCGACAAGCCCATCGTCCCACATTTGCTTATTTCATGCCGTCGAAAACTTTTACAGTTACGCCGCTTCAACAGACAAAAAGTTGTTTTTCGTGATTTTTCAATCTTAAGCAATTATACCTAATATATGTTAGTATAATACTATGCGTCCAAACTTTTCTCAAGAAAAAATTTTCACCGTGTTCGAAAGGATCGTGCTCATGAGAACAATTTATGTGGTAACCTGTGGCACAAGCATTCTTACTAACGGGGCGTCGGAGACCGATCGGATTTTTCTGCGCGAAAACGCCAACAAGCTTGAACAGGACTATTCCCCGGAGGAGCGCGACCGGCTTGAAAATATCGCCGCTTCGCGGCGCGAGATTCTGCTCGGGGAAAGCGACGAAGCTCGGGTATGTCGTTGCTCCGCCGAACTGAACGGCTTTCTCAACTACCGCCGCGCCAACCTTACAGCGCAGCACAGCGCCGGGGACATGGCGTACTTCGTCTGCACCGACACGTTTCAGGGCAAGCTGACCGCCGAGATCCTCGCCGACTGGAGCAGAAAACGCGGAATGGCGGCCGACGTCGTAAAAGTCGAGGACCTGAACACCGCTTCCGTTGAATCGTTCCACCGCGGCGTCAACAATCTCATCGAATGGTGCCGCACCACGCTGCCAGCAAGCCGTGAGAGAGGTTCCCGCATCGTCTTCAACCTGATCGGCGGTTTCAAAACGCTGCAGGGATACATGCAGACGCTGGGAATGCTCTATGCCGACGAGATTTTCTACATTTTTGAATCGGGGCGCGAGATCATCACCATCCCCCGTCTGCCGCTCGACATCTCCTCCGCGGCCCAAAAGGCGATCCGCGCCCACCTCGCCGTCGTACGCCGCATGAATTACCGCGATCTGCCCGCCGCAGAGTGCGCCGGCCTGCCGGAAACCATGCTGACCGTCATGGACGGACAATGCACCCTGTCGGCGTGGGGCAGAGTGATCTTCGACCAGGTCAAGAAAGAACTGTACCAAGAGAGACTGCAGCCGCCAATGATCGATTCGTTCGAGTTCTCCCCCGGGGCGAAAAATGACGCCGAAAAGCTCGATCCGCAGCAAAGAAGAAGGCTGAATGACGCCATCGACGACTTCGGCGCCTGTCTGGAAACGGGGCAAAATCTGCAAAGACTCGACTTCCGCGCGCTGAAAGGGAATCCCAAGCCTCCGTCCACGCACGAATTCAACATATGGAGCACGCAAAACGGCTGGCGCGCCTTCTGTCATTACGAACAAGACCGTCAAAAATGGATCATCGACAGCTTTGACGTCGGCATCGGCCACTGACCCATCAGCCGTGACCGGCGCGGCGCCGGGAAAAGAGTTCCAACGGAAACAGCTCTTTTCGCAGATAAAAAAGAAATCACCGCCGCCAGATCCCCGCCCTCTGCAGCCTCGCCGAGGCAGACGTTTTGAAGCTCAAAATGCGGCAAGGCAACGGGGCAAAAAAATATTCCGAAATATTCAGATATTACGCCTCCACGCAAACGACAAATACACAGAATAGCTGTTATTTTTTTCCTCTCTGCAACAGAACGATCGGCAGTTCCATGCCGCCGCGACGAAACAAGACGACAAATAAAGAACGAGACGAGCGTTCATACGATCTGACATCACCTTGATTTTCCGCTACTCCTATCCGAGCTTTCCATATGAATCTGTTCAACCTTCTCTGCAATCCTTTCGTTTTTCAACGTTCTGATGCTCCACTTGCCGGATGCCCAGCAGTAATAGGCTGCTCTCGAAATGTGCAGGATCTTGCAGGTTTCTTCGATGGGAGATCTCGCCGTATGACACTCCTGAACGGCTCGGTAGAGATGGGGCTGTCTCACTTGCGAGGGGCATCCCTCTTCTCGAGCTCAGCCAATTTTTTTAGCAGGTCGCGCTCCATCTCCGCAAGATACAGCTGATGTTTCAACTGTTCAATCTCGATTTGCGCCGTCTTCAGCTCTGTCCTCAGCGTTTGATCTTTCTTCCGCTTTCCTCGCCGGTCTTCGAGTTCAGCCTCGCCGAGTTCTTCAAAGGGCAACGTCCAAGTTCGCACTTGCTGGTAACTCACCTTGTACCTGAGCGCCGTCTCGCCGTAATTCTTCTCCGACGCCAGGCAGTCCTTTACGATCTCCAAGCGTTCTTCTTTCGTCGTATTCCGGCCTTGCTTCATGTAACTTCCGCCTCCCGAGTGTTTTACTGAGGAGTGTATGCGTATTGCGGATCTTGTGTTTTTTGCAGATATCCTGTAAGCTGCCGGTTCATCTCAGGTAATCGATGACGCCCGCTGTTTTTGTTTCGGCGCGATACGCCTGATTTCGCTTGTGCAAAAATCCTTCGACGCCTTCTTCATAGATTCTTATCCAACTGCGCAGGGGGTCATAATCTACTCCAACTTCTCTCGCTCCTTCCCTTAGGCTTTTCTCGGCGTCGAAGCACGCTCGGATAATCTTGACTTTGCTTCTTACGGTATCTTGTGCTTGTGGCTCATAACAATGCTCCCTCTATGATGACAGTGGTTTGCTTCTTTCTCTGTCTCTTATAGAGGGAGCATATCTATTCGATCTCGGCGTTTTTCAAAGCGGTTCT
>NZ_ADFP01000033.1 GCF_000177335.1 Pyramidobacter piscolens W5455 | reverse complement strand
CGAAGTCGGCGAAGCCGCCGCCGGCCGCTGCGGCGAGGCCGCCGGAAGCCGCCGCCGCGTTGCCCGAGAGGACGAGTTTTTCGTTCACGGCGTCAAGTTCCGTACCGCCACCAAGCACGCCGCCGCCCAGCGCCGCGGCGAGGGAGCCCCGCAGCGACAGGGAATCGAGCGACTGCTTGTAGTTTGGCGTCGCCGGATCGGCGTCGTCATCGTAAACGACGGAGATGCCTTCCAGTCCCAGCAGCTCGAAGTTATGCGCGGTTGCCTGCGCGGCGTTGCCGGTGACGGAGATGCCCTTCGGCCCGGTCAGATACACGCCGCCGAAGCCGACCAAACCGCCGCCCAGCGCCCCGGCGACGCCGCCCGATGCCGAAGCCGAGTTGCCCGACAGTTCGATTGTCTCGTCGGCCGTGACGCCGATATAGCTGACGGACGCGCCCGCGCCGCCGACCGCCGCGGCCAGAGGCAGGCGCAGCGCGCCTTTTTGCAGTTTCAGTTCGGGGAACGGAGGCAACACGTCGTCAAGATCCAGCCCTTCGACGGTCAGCGCCACGTTCCCGTTTGACGCCGCCGACGCCGAATTGCCCTTCAGCGCCGCGGATTTACCGGTGATCTCGATTTCGCCGGCCGCGGCCAGGCCGCCGCCGGCCGCCAGGCTGAGCGCGCCCGACGCTGCGGCGGAGTTGCCCGACAGCAGAACAGCGCCGTCGTTGCCGTCTACGACAGTCCAGCTGCCGGAGAAAGCCGCGCCGCCGCCGGCAAGCGCAAGAGAACCTTCGAGGGAAACGCCGTCGAGGATCTTTTTCGGCCCCGGCAGTAGTTCCGCGGCCCCGACCTTCAGACTCAGCGGGCTGCTTACTTGGGCCGAGGCCGAGTTGCCCGCGAGAGTGACGCCCTTATTGCCGTAGAGATCGACGTTCCCCGTCACGCTGAGGGTCCCGCCGCCCAACGCCGCGGCGATGCCGCCCGACGCCGCCGCCGAGTTATTCGAGAGCTCCGCGGCGCCGTTGGCGCTGACGATTGTCACGGGTCCATCAATGGCCGCCGCCGCGCCGCCGCCGGACACGGCCAGCGAGCCTTCGAGCGCGACGTTTTCAACCGTGGCGACGCCCGTTACTTCGAGTTTTTCGATAGACGCCTTGAGCGGAGAGGCGGCCTGCGCCGAAGCGGAGTTGCCCGTGACGCTGACGTCTTTGTCCCCTTTGACGGAAACGTCGCCCGTCACGCTGAGAGTCCCGCCGCCCAACGCCGCGGCGATACCGCCCGACGCCGAAGCCGAGTTGCCGGAGAGATTCACGGCGCCGTTGGCGCTGACGATTGTCACGGGTCCATCAATGGCCGCCGCCGCGCCGCCGCCGGCCAGCGAGACCGAGGACTCCACCTTGAGAGTCCCCGTGACCGTTCCGCCGCTGGCTCCGTCAAGATCCACCTCGGCCGTCACCGGGCCTGACTCCGCGGCCACGGCGCGGTTGCCGCTCATGACGATGTCCTTGTCCGCCGCGAGATTGATGCCTAAGATCGACGCCAGCCCGCCGCCCAGTCCGGCGCTGACGTCGCCGTCAAGGGTAAGCCACGCCGGCGGAGTGAAGCCAAGGATACCGAACACATCGCTCAGGGCGATGGAACCCGAGGCAAGGTTATCCGTGATCGTGACAGCCCCGTTCACGGGGTTGAGCGCGAAGGGAGCGAAAGATACGGCGCCGCCGCCCATGAGCGGATAGAGCTTTTTCACGATATCCAGAGCGGTATCCGGCACGACGGCCGTACCGGACTGTTGTCCGGCGATCGTAATGTCCTTCGTCCTGTCGAGCGGGTTCAGATCGTCGACGGTCTGCGTCCCCAGCGCCGGCAGCGACGAGGCGGCCAGCAGCAGCGACGCGGCCAGCGCCTTGGCGCCCAGCCCGCGGCGACAGCGCGCGATTTCCTGTTTCCGATTTCGTATCATGTGAACCTCCTTGAATGGGATAAATTGTGCCGCCGCGGCTTTTGAAAGCGAAAACGGCAGCCTCTGACGAAACGGAAAAAGTGCAATAAAGATAAAACAACCTTTCATGTATAAAATTAAAACCGATTTTTACTGTTTTTTCAAGACATCATGAAGTCATACCCCCCCCCAGATATGTTCTTTTAGTTATCATTCAAAAATAAAATCCCGGTTTTTATGCGTCGGCCTTTTTTGGATAATCAAGTATTGTTTGTTAAAAACTTCGCCGACGGCGCCGGAGCACGGCAGGAAAACCGCCGACGGCGCCATTGCCGTGAAAGGACTTCGCTCCCGTGGGGAGGGCGGCGCCTGCCGTCCGCGCCGAGAAAACGCAAACGGCCCTCCGCCGCTGCGGGGAGCCGTCTGCGTGGCCGCCGATATTCCATTGCCGCCCGCCGGAGCCGCCGATGTGCCGGGAATCTCGGGAACCGATTTTCGTCACGAAAAACGGATACGGCGACATGGTGATCATGAGCATGGAGCTTTACGAAAGGAAAATGCGTCTGCTCGACGTTTACGAGAAGCTGTCGGCGGCCGAAGCGCAGGTTCAGGCGGGCAAGGTCCGCGACGCCGGCGAGAGCCTTCGGGAACTACGGAAGACGTGCGATGCTTGGGTTTGCGCCGCGAGGCACGGCGTTTTCCGTTTTTTTCGCGATTCTACGTGGAACATTTTCTGTAAGCCATTGCAGAGAGCCGAACGGTCTTGTATGCCACTTTTCCAGTTTGCAATTTCCCCCGGCAAAATAATAAAAACCGTTCCCGTCTCTGCCCTGCGGCACGAGCGGGAACGGCTTTTTCGTTTGGGGCTTACAGGCGCGCGGCCTGCGCCTCGATCTGGGCGGCGATCTTTTCCAGCGCGGCGCGGTCCGTCTCGTCGAAGCGGGCCGGTTCGGGGCTGTCGAGGTCGAGCACGCCCCACGTCCGGCCGCCGACGGTCAGCGGGACTACCAGCTCGGAGCGGGAGGCGTCGTCGCAGGCGATGTGCCCGGGGAACGCGCGCACGTCGGGGACGAGCTGACTTTTGCCGGCGCGGACGGCGGCG
>NZ_ADFP01000032.1 GCF_000177335.1 Pyramidobacter piscolens W5455 | reverse complement strand
GCCGTTTCCCGGGAAAAATCGCAATTTCCGAGAGCTCAGTGTAAAATGGAAACAAACCGCCGCGGCGGCAAGCCGACTTTTTGTCTTTCGAGGTGCGCTGTGCTGAATTTCCTTTCTTCTCTGCTCTCTTTCGTCGTCGCCCATTCGCTGCTTCTGAGCGCGCTGGGTTTTATTCTGCTGCGGCAGCGCCTGTCGCACCGGCTCAGCGTCTTCCTGGTGGAAAAATATTTCCCCGCCGCGCCCGTCGCGCCGCTGCCTGCCCGCCGCTACGACGGCTGGTTCGACCGCCTCACGCACGCAATCCCCGATTACATCGACGACACGGTGATGCGAAAGGCGCGGGAACAGCGCGTGGCCGAGCAGGTGCGGCGGCGCTTTCTCGAACTGGTGATCGTCAGCCTCTTCAAATCCTTCACGACGCTCGTCGTCTTCCTGACGGGCTACGCGCTGGCGCGCCTGCACGTGATCAGCGTCGCCTCGCTGGGCTTCGTGGTGCGCGCCCTCTCGCTCGGCATCGCCATGCAGAATCTTTACTACTACTTCACCCGCTGGGATTTTCCATTCAAAAAGGTCAAAGAGATCTACGGCGAATTCGGCTTCAACCTGGTGCGCTTCATCGAGGTGCAGATCTTCGCGCGCGTCTATCGGGAAGCCTGCGCCCGGATCGACCGGAGCGTGCAGGATCTCGGCCGGTGGCAGCGCTGGGCTTACCGGTTCATGGGCAGCGGC
>NZ_ADFP01000031.1 GCF_000177335.1 Pyramidobacter piscolens W5455 | reverse complement strand
GGATGACGGCGACGCCGCCGACCAGCTTGGCAAGGCGCTCCTTGAGCTTTTCCTTGTCGTAATCGGAAGTGGAGTTCTCGATCTCGGTACGGATCTGAGCGGCGCGGTTGCGGATGTCGTCCTTGTTGCCGCTGCCGTCGACGATGGTAGTGTCTTCTTTGGTGATGCGGATCTTTTTGGCGCGGCCGAGCTTGGACAGTTCGACGTTCTCGAGCTTCTCCCCCAGATCGGAAGTGACGACTTCGCCGCCGGTGACCACAGCAATGTCCTGCAGCATGGCCTTGCGTCTCTCGCCGAAGCCGGGAGCCTTGACGGCCACGGCGGTCATCGTGCCGCGCAGTTTGTTGACGACGAGCGTCGCCAGAGCTTCGCCTTCCACGTCTTCGGCGATGATCAGCAGGGGCTTGCCGGTTTGCAGAACTTTCTCGAGGATAGGAAGCAGATCCTTGACGTTGCCGATCTTGCCGTCGTGGATCAGCACGTAGGCGTCTTCGAGGGAAGCTTCCATGCGCTCGGGATCGGTAACCATGTAGGGGCTGATGTAGCCCTTGTCGAACTGAAGTCCGTCGACGGTCTCCAGCGTGGTGCCGGTGGTCTGGCTGTCTTCGACGGTGATGACGCCGTCGCGTCCCACCTTCTCCATGGCTTCGGCGATGATGGCGCCGATGGCTTTGTCGTTGGCGGAGATCGAAGCGACCTGAGTGATGTCGTCCTTGCCGTTGACCTGATGCGCCATCGCCTTCAGGTGTTCGGTCACAACGTCCACGGCGGCGGCGATGCCATTGCGAAGGTAAATGCCGTTGGCGCCGGCGGCCACGTTCTTCATGCCTTCGCTGATCATCTCGCGGGCCAGAACAGTCGCGGTGGTCGTGCCGTCGCCGGCCACGTCGTTGGTCTTGGAGGCAACTTCCTTCAGAAGCTGAGCACCCATGTTCTCAAAGGGATCTTCAAGCTCGATCTCCTTGGCGATGGTCACGCCGTCGTTGGTGATGGCGGGAGAACCGAATTTCTTGTCCAGCACCACGTTGCGCCCCTTGGGGCCAAGGGTCACGCCAACGGTGTCGGCAACTTTGTTGATGCCGCGCTCAAGCGCGCGGCGGGATTCTTCACCGAAAGCAAGAATTTTAGCCATTTATGAATTCCTCCTGAAAATAATGATGTCTGCCCGAAAAAACTAGTCGATCACCGCAAGAACGTCGCGCTCGCTGAAAATCACGAGTTTCTCGCCGTCGAGCTTGATCTCCGTGCCGGAATACTTGCTGAAAACGATATGGTCGCCGACTTTCACTTCAAGGGGAAGTTTCTGACCATTGTCGAGAATGCGGCCCGTCCCGACGGCGATGACTTCGCCTTCCTGGGGCTTTTCCTGAGCCGTATCCGGCAGATAAAGACCGCTCTTGGTCTTTTCTTCTCCGCTGACGACTTTGACGACGATACGATCCGCAAGGGGTTTCAACTGCATTATTTATTCCTCCTATACTGAGTTCGACAAAAATCTCCGAAGTGATTTTTATTAGCACTTGATCACTTCGAGTGCTAACAATGGATATAATACAATTTTGGCGGTCAAATTCAAGAATGGTTACAGATAAATATTTTATCTTTCTCCAATTTTTCCCGACGAAGTTCCGTTTATCGGCTATTTTCTACCGTATACTGCTCTTCCGCTTAGTTATGTAAAAACAATCGCGACGCGCCCTTGCCCATAAATAGAGAGAGCAACCACAGCGGGTTGCTCTCTTACAAATCATTGCTCCGTCGGGACGTAATCCCCGGATACGAAGCGCGAGAAATGCTCCCGACAATAACGATGGATCTCCTCCGCCGTCGCCAAGTTCAGCACTTCATCGGCGCAGGCGCGCATTTCTTCGGTTTTCAACAGCGAAAGAATCCATTGCGTGCGCAGCATCTCGAAAGGATTGACGCTGAAAGAGCGCAGCCCCATGCCGAAAAGGATCGGGCTCAGCAAGGGGTCTCCCGCCATTTCACCGCACAAACTGACGGGCTTGCCCGCCGTCGCAGCATTTTTGATGGTGGTCTGCACAAGACGCAGGACCGAGGGCGAGAACGGCGAATAAAGGTAAGACAACGCCGCGGCCAAGCGGTCGACGGCCATGGTGTATTGGATCAGGTCGTTGCTGCCGATGCTGAGGAAGTCGCATTCGCGCGCGATCAGATCGGAAATGACGGCGGCCGAAGGCGTCTCCACCACGACGCCGACTTTAGTGCGGGGATTGAAGGGCGTCCCTTCCCTGCGAAGCTCCTCCTTGACGTCATCGATCACGTTTTTCGCCGAACGCACTTCGTCAATGGCCGAAATCAGCGGCAGCAGGATGGAAACGTCTCCGTAGGCGCTGGCGCGCAGAATGGCCTTGATCTGGCTGCGAAAAATATCCACGCGTGACAGCGAATAACGAATCGCTCGATGGCCGAGCGCCGGGTTCTTCTCCTCCGGCATGCTCAGATAAGAAGGGATTTTGTCGCCGCCGATGTCAAGCGTGCGGAAGACCACAGGACGCCCCTTCATGGCCAGCATGGCTTTTTTGTACTCCCAGAACTGCTCGCCTTCCGCCGGCAGATGCGCGCGGGTCAGATAAATGTATTCCGTCCGATAGAGCCCGACGCCATGCCCGTCAACTTCTACGATCGATTTGATATCCGCATCGGAAGCGGCGTTGCCGTAAACTTTCAACAACACTCCGTCGGCGCTGCAAGCCGGCCGTCCCGCAAAACTGCGCAGCTGCTCCTGAAACAGGCTTTCCCGTTTCTGCCGCGCACGGCATTCCCGGATCGTCTCCTCATCCGGGTTGATAAAGACGTCGCCATTATTGCCGTCGACAATGATGAAATCGCCATGGTACACGTCGTCGGCAACTCCGCTCAGCCCTACCACGGCAGGCTTGTGCTGATTGCGGGCCATAATGGTGGCATGAGAACCGATCGTTCCCTCTTCACAGACCAGACCGACAATGTTATTCTTCTGGATCAGCGAGATCTCCGCCGTGCCCATGCTTTTACAGACGAGGATCAGACCTTCCCGCTCATCCTTGAGCAGGTCGCCGCCTTCGATATGCAGAAGCAGACGGCACACGCGCGCCGAAACGTCTTTGACGTCATCGGCCCGGGCCTTCAGGCAATCGTTGTCCATATTCTCGAAGACCTGAGCGAATTTCTCCGCCACGGTCTTGACGGCCCATTCGGCGTTGACGTTCTGAGCGACGATCATATCCCGAATCTCGCCGAGAAATTCCGGATCTCCGAGCATAATGCCATGTACGCGATACAAATCGGGCCCCGCTTCGTCTTTGTCAACAACGACGGTCTCGCCGGCATAAAGTTGTCGGATCTCTTCGCTGGCAGTCGCTACGGCCAGGTTCAGACGCTCCACTTCCCCTTCAGCGTCGTCGACATAGTCTTTTTCTATCTCGAGTTGCTCCTTCCAGTCGACGTAAACTTGCCCCATGACAATTCCCGGAGATACGCCCAGCCCCTTCACGCAATTTCCTCCCTCGCCACTGCACAGAATTCAAAGACAAGATGCCATAGACAAGCGTCAAGCTCAACGCTCAATGCCATCGCGGGCCATGACCCCGGCGTCGTAGTAGTGCTTGATCAGCTTCATTTCGGTCACCAGGTCGGCGCGTTCAATGAGCCATCGAGGCGCATAACGCCCCGTCAAAAGCAGTTCCGTTTTCCCGGGCCGTTCATCCAAAAAAGTTTTTACCGCCTCGTCGGAGACCAAGCCGAACCACAGCGCCACGTTGATCTCATCAAGCACGACCAGATCGTACCGTCCGGAGAGCATGGCCTGCCGGCAGATTTCCAGTCCCCGCCGCGCCATTTCCCGGTCTTTCTCGGTGACCTCTTCACGGCGAAGGCAGCGGGGACCGCCGAACGTCCGCACGTCGATCCGCGGCAGCGCCGAGAGGGCGCGATGCTCGCCATAAAGCCGCCCTTTCATGAACTGCCCGAAGAAAACGCGCCCACCGTTCCCGGCCATGCGGAGGGCGAGCCCCAGCGCCGCCGTGGTCTTGCCCTTGCCGTTGCCCGTATAAACTTGTACGAAACCGCGTTCGAGCATGTTCAGGCTCGCATTTCCCAATCGCGGTCCGTTACAGCGTTTCCTTTTCACTGGACTGGAGGACAACCACGGCCACGTCGGCGGGAACTTTTTTGGCGAAAGCCTGCGGATCCGCCATAATGTTGGGAAACGTGTTGTAATGCATGGGAATGACTTCGCGGGGGTGAATCATTTCCGCCGCTTGCGCCGCTTCGTCGGCGTTCATCGTGTAGGTTCCGCCGATCGGCAGCAGCGCGATGTCGATCGCCATGGGACGCAGCTCTTTCATGCCGTCGAAGAGCATGGTATCGCCCGCGTGATAAACCTTGTGCTTATCGACTTCGATCACGTAGCCGCACGGTTCGCCGTCAGGCAGTTCCTGTCCGTCGGCCTGAATCGACGACGCGTGGACCGCGGGCACGACAGTGACCTTGCCGAACAGAAAGTTTCGGCTCTCGCCGCTTTTCATCACCGTGATCGTTTCCGGATTCACGCCCTGCGATTTGAGATATTCGGCAACCTTATCGTTGCAAATCACGGCACATTCGGTTTGCCTGGCGATAGCGGCCGCGTCCCGCAGATGATCGGAATGCCCGTGCGTCAGAAGCATCGCGTCAAGCGCGATAAAATCATCCACCGTGCAGCAGGCATAGGGATTGCCCGTGAAAAACGGATCGATCACGATCGAACTGTAGTCGCTCTGGATCTTAAAGCTGGCATGACCCAAAAACTGAAGCTGTGTGGCCATAGTGCGCACCCTCCCTCAAAATTTAACGCAGATTCGCGATTTTTATTACAAATAAATATATTAGCATAAAAAGAAACCGCGCGCTCCTATTATACGACTAAATTTCATGTCGGCCATCAGCGTGTTTTTTATACAAAGCTCATCCCGCCATTCGGCGATAAACTTCAAACCGACGCGCGCCTTCGTGCAAAAAGCGCCGTCCTTCTTTCGAGGGACGGCGCTTTTTGCATGGCCGATGTTCCGGCTCAGAGCTCGAAGTCTTCGATGCGGAACATATCCATGTACGTCGGATAAGGCCAAAGATCTTTGCCGATCAGCTGTTCGGCTTCGTCGCTGTCAGCTCGGATCGACCCCATGAGCGACGCGCCTTCGCCGACGAGGATTTCCGCAGCGGCGTGGGCGTCTCCGCTCTTAACCGAGGCCACCGTGGCGTCTAATTTTTCCAGTTTCTCGAGGATGCCGCACTTGATTTCGACCAAACGTTTCAGATTCTTTTCCCATGCCGAGAGTCGATCGCGCAGTCCCGACGGCACGCCGGACAGGGCTTGCGCTTCCCGCCCCAGCTGTTTGGAAATGGCCGGCAGCACGCCCTCGAACATCATCGCGCGCAGCACGCCGATCTCCGTCAACATCGTTTCATTGTGCTGTTCCAGGCGCACTTCATGGTAAGCGACGATCTCGCGATCCGTCATGATCCCCAGATTCGCCAGCAGATCGCGGTGTTCCCTGACCAGATACTGATCCAAAGCTTCGACCGTATTCCGGCAGACCGGCAGTCCGCGTCGCTTCGCCTCTTCGACCCACGCCGCGTCGTAACCGTTGCCTTCGAAACGCACGTTCGCCGATTCTTCCCAGGCGTCTTTGATCACGGCCAGCGCCGCGTCGGCCACGTCCGCCCCGCCGATGAGACGCGACTCCAGCGCCGTACAGAAGCGCTCGATTCCCTCGCTCCAAATGGCCAGCATCACAGTCAGCGGACCGCCAAGCGCCTGCGGAGCGCCGACGCCGCGGAACTCCCACTTATTGCCCGTAAAAGCGATGGGCGAGGTCCGGTTGCGGTCGCTGACGTCGCTGTTGAGCGTCGGCAAACGATCCATGCCGAGGTCAATCGATCCTTTCGCCGTCATGTCTTCGTTCACGCCCTGAGCCAAGCAGTTCAGTACGTGATTGATCTGCGAGCCGACATAGACGCTCATGATCGCAGGCGGCGCTTCGTGTCCGCCGAGACGGTGACTGTTGCCCGCCGAAGCGATGGAAGCGCGCAGCAGTCCGCCGTGACGACTGACGCCGAGCAAAAACGAGGCGATGAAAGAAAGGAACTGGATATTACGCCGCGGGTTGCTGGTCGGCTTGAGCAGATTGCGTCCTTCGCTGTCGCGCAGCGAAACGTTCAGATGTTTGCCGCTGCCGTTGACGCTGGCGAACGGTTTTTCGTGCAGCAGCAGCTGGAAATGGTGGCGGCGCGCCATCTTGCGCATTACTTCCATGAGCATCTGATTCTGGTCGCAGCCCTGATTGGCTTCCGACAGAACGGGCGCGAACTCGAACTGTCCGGGAGCCGCTTCGTTATGGCGGGTCATCAGCACCTGGCCGAGACGGTACATATCGCGCTCGACGTCTTCCATAAAAGCCAGGACGCGGGGGTGGATCGCCCCCAGATAATGGGCTTCGACGGCCTGAGCCTTGGGCGACGGCGCGCCGATCAAGGTGCGGCGGCACAACTCGATGTCCGGCCGACGGCGCGCCTTTTCCTCATCGACGAGGAAATATTCCTGCTCCGCGCCGATGGTCACGTCAACGGAACGCACGGTACGGTTGCCGAACAGTTTGAGCAGACGCATGGCCCGTTCCTGGATGGCGCCGATGCTTTTCAACAGCGGCGTTTTCATGTCCAGCGGCGTGCCATCGTAGGAGATGAACACCGAAGGGATGCAGAGCGTGCCGCCTTTGTGGCTGAGGACGATGAAGGCCGGACTGGAAGGATCCCAGGTGCAATATCCACGGGCCTCAAAGGTATTCCTCATGCCCCCCGAAGGGAAGGACGAAGCGTCGGGTTCGCTCTGGATCAGTTCCTTGCCGCTGAAGGTGTGGATCGGATGCCCCTCGCCGTCGAGATTGAGAAAGGCCATGTGCCGCTCCGCCGTGACTTCCGTCCGCGGCTGAAACCAGTGGGTATAATGCGTCGCGCCTTTGGAAAGGGCCCATTCCTTCATGGCCGCCGCCACGTAGTCGGCGATCGAACCGTCGAGCTTGCCGTCTCCCTCGACCGCCGTCATCAGACGCCGGTATACGTCCTCCGGCAAACGTTCCTTCATGGCCGATTTGTCGAAAACATGCATTCCAAAAATCTCCGCAGGACGGGCTACACCTTCATCCATTTGCTTCAACCTCCCCCAAATGTGTTTGCCGTGCTAAATTTTTTCAAGAAAAGACAAGGCCAAATTTTTTCGATTCATCTTTTCATGATGCAAGAGTATATCACATCCATCAGGATAGGAGCATGCAGATACACATAAAATACAGACTTTATGCAGATAGAAATCCATTTACATGCATGTCTTTTTGAAAAAAGACATGCACAGATAGAATTTTGACAACGCCTTTATTCCCGTCGTCGGTCTTCTTTATGATGCCGAGGTCAAAAAAATGAGCCCGATACGGTTATTCAACCATACTAGGCTCTCTTTTCAGCAATTTCCTTCATAAACGTACGTCAGGTGCCGGCGGGCAAGTTCCGCCAGACGGTAAATCCGTGCGACCGGCGTCGGCGGCCTATCCTGAACTTTATAACGCGGAAAAAACCGCGAGAGATGCAGCGGCAGATCGCGGTCAAGCGACGCCAGCCAGGCCGCCAGCCGCTCGACTTCATCGTCGCCGTCGTTCTTTCCGGGCACGACCAGCGTCGTCACCTCGACGTGACAGCCGAATTCAACGGCACGGCGGATGAAATTCTTCACCGTTTCCAGATCGCCGCCCAGCCAGCGGTAATATGCCTCGGTAAATCCCTTCAGATCCACGTTCATGGCGTCGATCAGCGGCAAAAGCCCCCGCAGCGGCTCGGAAAGCAGCGAACCGTTCGTGACCAGGACGTTTTTCATCTGCCGTTCATGGATCAGGCGCGCGCAATCGACGACAAAATCATAGCTGACCGTGGGCTCGTTGTAGGTATACGCCAAGCCGATGTTTCCGCGGGCTCGCAGTTCCCCGGCCAATTCCGCCAGCCGAACGGGTTCGGCGCGCCGCGCGGCAAGGCCGCTTCCATCGGACATGGCAATGGAATCGTTCTGGCAAAAGGGACAGCGCAAGTTACAGCCGTAGCTTCCGACCGACAAGATAAAACTGCCGGGGTAAAAATGCCGCAAAGGCTTTTTCTCGATCGGGTCCAGGGCCAGCGAGGTGATCCGGCCGTAATTCTCCTCGACGATGCGCCCGCCGCGGCACACTCTGGCGCGGCAGATGCCGCGCTGGCCTTCCTCCAGCGCGCAGCGATGGAAACACAGCTGGCAGCGTTTCATCGATGACGCACGACCTCGAAGCGCTGAAGCGAATAATTTTCGCCGCGCCCGATGCCGGCCTTGCGAAGCGCGATGTCCAGCTGACGCTCGACGGTATCGACGCCGTCGAGGTCGGGTAGCAGCAACCCTTTACGGCGCCCGCTGCTGACGATCACGCCGTAGCGCCTGACGTCAAGATCGTCTTTCGCCGCCGGCTCGGCAGGCGAAAGCACGTCTACGTCGTAAACGAGTCTCGGCAGCTCCGCTTCGGTTACGGGCGCGAAGCGCGGATCGCGCGTTCCTGCGGAAACCGCGTTATAAAGGATCTCCTCGGCGACGGAACTTCTGGTCGGCTCGATCGTGCCGATGCAGCCGCGCAGTTCGCCGGCGATCGTGACGGAGACGAAGACGCCGGCGCGACGCTTCGTCAGCTCTTCCGGCAGACCGTCAGGGAGCCCGGCCACGCGCCCGCTCTTCACATAATGTTCCAGACTCAGCCGCGCCAGCTTTACATAGGCGTCTTCACGCGCGGCGGTCTGCCGCAGCGTTTCCCGTTCCCGCTGCAAAAACGACCGCTCAAAACGCCGGCCTTCATCGACGGCGCGAGGAGCGAAGCAGGCCACGCCATAGCCGACGCCAAACGGTCCCTCGTAACTCAGGATCTCGCTCTCGACGTCGTAGCCGTCGAAGGCCCCAGCCATGATGACGAAAGAACGCAGCCCGCATTCCGCCGCCTTTTCGCAGAAGACGGGATTGAACTCGAGCATCGCGCCGAAGTCGCCCGACGAAAAAATCTCCATGATCCGCCGATCGAACTCGGGCCCTTCCGGCGCAAAGCCATAGGGGCCGTCGGCTTTCAGTTTGTGCGACAGGTCGCCGCTGGCGACGACGACGGGCCTGCGCCCGAGGCGCTCCGCCGCGCGGGCGATCGCCGTGCCGAAATTGTAATGTTCGAGCAACGGCAGCCCCGAAAGGCCGATGCGGACGATGGGGAGCCCGCCGCACGACTGACAAAAGAACCGCAATGGAATCATTGTGCCATGATCGAGTTCGGGGCGGCGTTCGCCCTTTTTTCCGGCGGGGATCCCGGATGCCGCCGCTTCAGCCCCGATCGCTTCCACCAGTTCGCCGTCATAGGAAACGTCGCACGCCGCGTCGGGCCGGCCGAACGCCGCGAAGCTTCCGCGCGCCTGCCGCCCCGGCGAAATGTGAAAATAATCCCGGTACATGACGGCATGAGGCGACAGGACGATCAGAACGTCGGGCTTCAGCGCCGCGGCCCGGCGGGCCGCTTCACGATAGGCGTCGATGGTAGCCTGGATTTTCTTCTCCTCTCCGCGTCCGATTTCCGGAAGGATCACCGGCGGGTGAGGCACCGCAAAAGCTCCAAGAATTGCCACGTGGATCGCTCCTTTCACAAACAAACGTTGAACCTGAGCAGCTTAGCTCTCACTCAGCCACGGCGCTTTTTCATTCTCGAAATCCCGCATGAAATGCAACAGCAGCGTCAGCGCCAGCAAATCGGCGCTGCCGCCGGGACTGAGGTTCTCCGCGACGAACTGGCGGTCGAGCCGGGCGATGTCCGTCATGCTCGGCACAGTTGTCCCGTCCAGCAGACGTTCGATCTGGCGCTGCACTTCCCGAAAACGGGGCAGGCTGGAGCGTCGGATCATGTTCGTGTCGTCCGCGGCGCCAATCAGATGCAGCAAAGTCACCGCCGCGGCGTCGTTCAACGGCAGGTTCTCCGCCAACAGCCGCTCGAAAACCGGCAGCCCGCATTCAAGCACCGCGGGGAAGCCGGCCGCCGCCTCGCCGCGAATTCCCGTGACGCCGCTTTCGCGAAAAATTTTCTCGCCCGCGGACTGCCCCTGTGGAGGAAACTCATCCTTCAGGCCCGCAAGCATCTTCCGCGCCGCGCCGGCTAACCGCTCCGCCGCGGCTGGTTCTCCGCGCCCCCATAGCCAGCCGCGGGCCGCGCAGACCACGCCGACGGAGAAGATCACGCCCTTGTGCGCGTTGACGCCGCCGGTCGCTTCCAGCATGGCCGCTTCGGCCTCCATTCCCGGCAGTCGCAGCGCCTGAAAAAGTCGTTCCGGCTCCTGTTCGGCCGCTTCCGCCCCCAGCGCGGCGCAGCGGCGGAAATACGGCGCCAGCGCGCTGGCGCTGTCCACAAACTTGAAAAGGTCCATATCGCGATGCGATCCCGAGTTGAAGCGATCCACCAGCCCCGGCTTGGGCGAAACGCAGACCTCGTACAGCAGCGCCCGCTGGGCCGCGTTCGCGACCGTATCGGCGAAACGGCCGACCGCTTCGTCGTACATCAGCTTCACAGCGGCACAGGCCAGCTCCCGCGCCGGATGGATCCGGCGCGGCGCGCAGTCCATCGCGGCGCGCCCGCAGATCACGCACCGGCGCGGCGGCAAGCCCAAAGCTTCACGGGAAATTTTCGTTCCGTCGGGCGCCAGCACGTCCATATCGTAGAGCCGCGACGCAGGCGAACTGACCTCAAGCGCGACAGTCAGGCTTTTGACGTCTGCCGGCGCGCCGTCGGTCAAGAGCATGGCTTCGCTGCCCGTCGACTCGAAGCGGCATTCTTTTTTGACAACGGAAACGCCGCGCCGCGCCAGATGCCGCTCCAGCCGCGCCAGCCCGTGTCGGAAAAACGACTGCGCCAGAGGAAACTGCTTGATCTCGCCCGGCATGTTCAGCGTATAACTGATCAGACTTTTTCCGCCGCCGCGCAGCATGTCCCGCTGACGCGCCGCCCGCCGCTCGCGCGCCGCCAGCATCTGCGCAAGAGAAATGCCGTTTTCTCCGAGAATCCGCTCAACGTCCATAAAGTCCTCTTCCATAAATGCCCGCAGGCAGATTTATTTTCATTATCATACGAGTTTCCACTGAAAAGAGCAAAGGCTTTCTGCCTTTTTTAACGAAAACGAATATAACCCAAGGCAGAGAGAACGTAGAACTCAAGAACAAAAATCCCCCCTCGGTGATCCGAGGGGGAACGTTTCCGGCTGGTGGCGGTAACTAGGATATCAACATCCTTCTACCCTTGCAATTGCTATATAAGAAAATCTAATTTCGTTTTACTGGTACGGCTTTTAGCACGTTTTTTTCGCAAGTATCCAAATGCAAAAACACCCTCTCGCCAACGATTATACCATTGGCAAGAGGGTGTTTGTCATTTTGCGATCATTATTCCTATCGAGCCGATCAGAACGCCGTACAGCAGTCCTTGACCTTTGGCGCGCCTGATCTTGGCGTTGTAGGCGGCGCGCTCTCGTTCCAACTCCCGTTTCAGGTCGCTGACCAAGCGCCGCGTGTCCTCGGCCTGCGCGGCGATCTCCGCCCGAAGATCTTCCAGTCCCCGCCGCAGCACGCGGACGGATTCACGATCGGAGCTCCAGCCTGCCACCGTGTCGCGCATGGCACTCTCGGAGAGTAAATAGCCGCCGGCGACGCGCCGAACGTCGACCATCTTGCGGACGGGCGCAATATGCTCAGTAGTCTGCGCGATAGTCGGCGAGCATAGCACTGAGAGCGTCACAGAGCTTATCAGCAGGTAGATCAGCGGTCTTTTTACGAGTCGTTTCACGGGCGGTCACCTCCCTCCGTGCCGTCGCGTCAATGATGGCGTCCGCCCGGCGCTCTGCGGTGGCGGCGCTCTCGCGCAGGCGGCCGATCACGGCGTCCGTCTCTCCATGGCCGCGATATCCTCGCCAGTACCATATCGTCAGCACAGCGGCAACGACGACCGCCGCCAGCGCAAACAGCCAGCGGCGGTTCGTTTTACCGGGCACGATCTCAAAGAGTTTATTCATGATCATGCCGGTCCCACTTCCCTTCGTTCAGCCATTTTTGCAGGCCGTCAAACGCGGCCTGCAGCGTTTCCTGCACTTCGATATACATAATATCCAGCAGCGGGCCTCCAACGTAGCCCAGCATGGCGATGATCATGGCGCTCAGCTGGTCGCTGACACCAAGCTCGTCCAATCCCCACGCCGTCATGGCGCCCAACGCCCCGGCGCTCGTCAAGCCGACGGTAAAACGCCAGCCGTTAAATGGTTCTCCGAGATGTTCCCGGCTGGCGCGCACACCCTGGAAAATCATGGCCAGCGCAGCCCCTATGCAGCCGGTCATCATCAGATCGATCAGCGTCTTTTCATGCTGTTCCTCTCCGTGCATGTCTATCCCTTTCTCAAGTCCCAGCGCCTCAGATGCCCATCCGGGGCCTTTTCCGTGTCGATGTGGATGCCCCAGTCGTAAATTCCGACACCGCCCAGCTCCGAAAGCTCGCCGTTCTCCCAGGTGCGGACGATGGCGTCGTAAACCGCCTGCGGATCGCTCCGCGTCTTGAAGTCCATCGCGCGCCCGTTCACGTGTTTGCTTCGCGGGCTGCCGCCGACTTTCGCGTTATGATCGCGGCATCGGCATACCGACGTCACGATCATCGGCTCTCCCAACAGGTCGCGCACCTTTTCCGCCAGCGCCAGCAGCCGCGGCGTCACGTTGCACAGTCCGCAGCCGCAGCGGCACACGCATTCGTCTTTCGCAAAATGCGGCGACAACATTTCCCGTGCCATAAAACCACCTCTTTCCCGATTTTCACTGTTTCAACCCGTTAATATTGACATTGGATGTTATTTGTATATAATAACGATATACAAAGGAGATGATAGACATGCCTCAGACTTCGATCAACATCCGTATGGACGAAGAACTGAAAAACGATTTCAACGACTTGACCGAGCAGCTTGGGCTGTCGATGTCGGCGGCGTTCACCATTTTCGCCAAGACCGCCGTGCGCGAACAGCGCATTCCGTTTCCCCTCGGGCTGCCGCGCCCGAACGCCGAAACTCTGGCGGCCATGGAGGAAGCGGAGCGCATCGCCGACGATCCCAACGCGCCGTTCTACAACAGCGCCAAGGAGCTGTTCGAGGCCAAAGGCTGGAAATGACGTACCGCGTCAAAACCACGCGGCAATTCGACCGCGACGTGGCGCGCCTCATGCGCAGCGGCTACGACATAGGGCTGTTGCGCGCCGCCGTCGAACTGCTGGCCGAGGGCAAACCGCTGCCGGCGAAGTACCGCGATCATCCGCTGCGCGGCGACAAAAAAGGATTCCGCGACTGCCACATCGCGCCGGATTGGCTGCTTCTGTACCTGCGCCGGAAAAACGAACTCGTGCTCGTTCTTCAACGCACCGGCACGCACAGCGAAATACTCGAATGAATGAACAAGGGGAACGCCTCCGCGGGCGCTCCCCTTTCGTTTATCCGTCAAGCGCCCTCCATCCAGACGATCGCGGCCACATCCTCCGCGCTCTGCGCGGCGTCCACCTGCGTCAGCAGTTCCGCCGCCGTGTTGTACATGGCCGTCACGTAGGTCTGGATCGTCAGGCAGAGATCCGTCGCATAGGCCTCGTCCAGCTGGATCACAAAACCGTCCTTGCACGTCCACGTCGGATACGGCACCGTCTCGGGACTGCCGACGGCGGCTGCCAGCGTCGGCGCGGCCATGACCGACAGGGCGAGGCGCTGCGCGTCGCCGTCGGTCCAGATCGGGTGTCCCTGCCACGTCGCGCCCTCGCGGACGGCGGCGTCGCGCGCGGCGAGGATCTCCGTGCGCTTGGCGGATTTCAGCTCGTCCAGCGTCGGTTCGGGAATCGCAACGACCTCGTAACAGTCGCCTTTGTCCTCGATCCGCGCGCCGTGAGTGTTGCACCACTCCGCCGCGGCCGCATACTGCTCCGCCGTCTGATCAGTCCAAGCGTTTTTATAAAATTTCGTGCCGATCATTTTCACACCCCCTGCGACCAGCGTCCAACCGCCAGCCAACGGACATAAGCTGCGGTTGCAGTTTTGATCGTTGTCGCCGTCGCGGATATACTATCGACTCCGATGCCGACCGTTTGCGTTACCGGCGTTGCTTGCACGCTTGGCGCGGCGCTGAACGGCTGCGGAAACGTGATTGAGTTTCCGGACGCGCCGTTAGTGATTTGTACATTGCCGTAGCAGATTTGCACGCCGGATTTCAAGCGAATATAGTCAGTTCCGCTTGATTCCAAATCCGTTTCCAGCGCAAGCGCTTTGCCGTTGAGAGTAAAAGTTCCGTCGGGTTTCATTTTCAAAACGCTGCTTCTCGCGCCGTCGTGCGCGACGAGAACGGCGCTGCCCGGATCTTCATTGGGCAAATTCGGGTCGCTCGAATCGTAGTCCTTGCCGTAGAGATACATCGAACCGCCGTTCACGTACTGACTGCCGCCACGAACGACAATGCGTCCCGCCGCGTTGGCTTTGTACAGGTTGAAGTCCGCTGCGCTGCTGCTCAGATTGCCGGTCAACGTGCCGCCGGCCAGCGGCAATTTACTGTTGTCCTCCACGTTAATATCAGCCGTGCCGTCGAAGTATTTTCCATTGATTTTTCGCGGCGTTTCGAGTTTGGTTGCCGAAGCGACGTTGGAGAGCGTCGTCGCAACATCTTTGGCATTGAGGCTAAGCGTTCCGTTGGGTTTCATTTTCAAAACGCTGCTTCTCGCGCCGTCGTGCGCGACGAGAACGGCGCTGCCCGGATCTTCATTGGGCAAATTCGGGTCGCTCGAATCGTAGTCCTTGCCGTAGAGATACATCGAACCGCCGTTCGCGTACTGACTGCCGCCACGAACGACAATGCGTCCCGCCGCGTTGGCTTTGTACAGATTAAAATCCGCCCCGCTGCCGCTCAGATTGCCGGTCAGCGTGCCTCCGGCCAGCGGCAGATATTTTTTCAGACAATCGTCCACGTACTTCCGCGTCGCGATCACTATGCTTGGATCGATCTTCAGCGTCACGTTCCCGTTGGAGCCGACCGCCACGCGGGCACGGATCACCGTTGTAACGCCGCTGCCCTCGGCGAGCACGGGCTTGACCATCTCGGGCAACGAGCCGTAGACGACCAGATTCCCGTCGGCGTCGTAAATGCCGACCTCGCGCAGCGTCCAGCCGCCCGTCTGAGGCTGAATGACCAGCTCCGCGACGATCTGCGTTTCGTCGTCGCCGGCGCGGTAGAGCGTGTTAATCTGCCCGCGGTACACCTCGCGCACCAGCGCCGTCCGCTCGGCGCTCGGCGTGACGACGTGCCCGCCGCCGTCGCCCACGCCCATCGCGGTCCAGACGGGGGCGACGCCGGTGATCTGGCTGTTGGCGATCTGCGCCGCGCCGGTAACGGTCAATACACTTCCATAAGTAGGCATGTTCATTCTCCTTTATTCGCAAGGACGGATCTCGACCGTCGCAATCGCTTCCATCGCCGCCGCAACGTCGAGCCGCCCCGAAGTTTCCGCTTCGGTCGACGTCAGCGGCCACACTTCGACGACCGCGCCGGCCATCACGGCCATTCCGGGCGCGATCGAACCGCCCGTTTCGGCGTGATTTATGACGCGGCGCAGATGGCGGCTCGCCGGCTTCGCCGAATCGACGTAACGTGCGGCGCGCTCCGAGATGGCTCCGATATCGCCCCCCGCCTCTAGCCGGATCATCACGTCGAAAACATGGTGCTGCCCGGTGTCCTCGATCAGCTCCGACTCGTAACCCAGGCCTTCGAGCACCTGTTTTACGGCGAAGAACGTGCCTTTGTAGCGGTGCACGAGAAAAGTTCGTTCGACGATGCGGAGCTTCTGTTCGAGCGTCAAAGCTTCGTCGTAAGCGTCCGCGTGCCACTGCCACGCCAGCAGATCAAGCCACGCTTCCGGCAGCTCGTCCAGGCGCGACAGGATCGGCAGCAGAGCCGTCCCGCCTGATACCGCCCGCAGTTCGGGGTCGATCGCCGTTGCCGCGGCGGCGACCTGACGATCCGCCGTGATCGACGCCGGCACCACGTCGAGCAACGACAGTTCGTCCAAGGCTTTAGCCATCTTCGAACCCTCCGAACGCGATCACGGGGTCGCCCGACAATACGGCCACCTGCAACGGCGTCAGCACGGTATGCACCGGCGACGTCACCTCCACGCGCAGCGCCCCCGCCGCCATGACGCGGCGGATCAGCTCCGAGGGGTTAACGTCGCGCCCCAGCGCGGCGCGCTGCCACGCGACGTAATCCGCGACGGCGGTTTCCGCCGCGCGTTTGATCTCCGCGCTCAGCGCGGCGTTCCGGCCGGCGACGTAATACTTTAGATTCACGCCGTAGGCTTTCGTCTGCGGCGCCTGTACGTGAACCACGTCGGTGAGCGGGCGCACTCGTTCGGAACCGCACGTCTTCGCCACCAGCTGGATAATTTCGCCCGACGGCAGCGCGCCGCCCGTCAGCAGCGGATAAATGTAGACGTGCCCCGGCTCGCTCGGCGGCGCGACGACCGACACGTCGGCGATGTCCTGGTGCGCCGTCTTCGCCCAATAGATATACGCGCCCTCGCTGCCGGCCACGCTGAACGACTCCGGCGCCAGATGGATGCGTTCGCGCAGCGAGTCATCGCTCTCGACATCGCTGCCGCCGAGAGCGACGCTTGTATTCGACGCGCCGGCCACGTACGGAACCGGATCGACCATGCGCCCGATCTGCCCCGGCACGTATCCGTTGCCGATCTCGCCGTCCGTTTCGCAGGCGGCCGTCACGTCGACGGACGTATTTCCGGCGGCGACCGTCACCGCGGCCGTCGTGGCAAACATCGTTACGCCGTCCGGAGACACGCGCGTGCCCTTGGGGATCAGTACGGCGAACGTCTGCGGCGCCGACAGAGCGAAGCGCACCGTGCACACGGCCGCCCTGGCCGGCAGGCGCGTCACTCCCAGCAGCGCGCCGAGATGATCGAGGTAGTTCCCGCTCGCGTAGGCCAGAAGGTTTTGCTTCGCCGCCCAGTCGATCAGCTCGCGCTGCTGCACGATCACCGCCGCGACGCTCTCCAAAAACAATCGGATCGGATCGCCCTTCGCGAGCGACCGGCCCGACAGCCTTTCGTACCCCGTAATCACGTTTCTTTCCACGTCCGCCGCGTCCCCGTCCACGAAACGGACGTGCGGCAGCGCGGCAAGGTCACTGCTCATCGATCTCCACCTCCACCCGCGGCCTCAGCCGCCCGTCGGCGTCTCCCTGCCAGGCGACGCGCACGACCCTGGCGCGCGGCTCGTACCTGGCGATCTTGGCCACCACGTCGGCAGCGATTTTCGCCTGCGCGGACGGCGCCGGCAGATCGAGCGCGTCCGCGTCCACGCCGAAATCCCTATCCAGCGGCACCGTGCCGGCGGCCGTGGACAGGATCGTGCGCACGTTCTGCACGACCTCCTCCGACACCGTCGCCGGGGCGAAGTCCACCGCGCCCCAAGACGCCGCAACGATCCGCCTCATGCCGTGCCCTCCGCGTACTCTCTCAGACTGACCTGCACCTCCGCCGCGATCAGGCCGCCCTTGTTGTCGATCCGCTTCCACGTCTCCGCTAGCGACTCGATCACGAAACGCGCCAGCGGCCGGCCGTCCAGGATCAGAACCGCCGCCTCGCCGGAATCGCGCATGGCACGCAGCCGCTCGATCTCGTCCAGCGGCCGCGTGCCCAGCTCCGCGCCGAACGCCATCCTGAAACTGACCGATTCCAGCTGCGGCCCCACGTACTGAAGCAGCGGCTTCAGCCCGATACGCGCGTGCTCGGCGTACTGCGCGCCGCCCGAGCGTTCGAACCCGTCGAACGTCCGCACCAGCTCGCTGGACGCCTCGAAAACCACGTCTCCCAAAGTGCCGATCATGCCATGTTATCCTCCCACGAAAACGTTCGGCGATCCCTCCGCCACCGTCGAGCCGCAGGCCACCGGCGCGCCGACGTACCCGACGCGCCGCCCTTCGGCGTAGACCGTCGGCCAGCCGTCCGCCAGCGCCGAAGCGTGCGTCTCGGGCACGTCCGGACACGTGTGCGGCGCCCAGCCGTGCCCAGCGCAGTGCAACGGGATCCCGTTGACGAAGACCGTCGCACATCCCTCGACCGAGGGACGGGACGGCCATCACCCGTGCCCCGTGCAGACGTCGCCCTTGCGAGTCACTGCCGGCATCGTCTCCCAGCTCCTTTCCGAGCTCCATAGAAAAAGCCGCTCTCCTTTCGGAAAGCGGCTTCTCTTTTGTTTTTCAGTCAATCCGCCGCCCGCTCAATCGAAAATCGTCGACAGATGCGCGGGGATCTCCGCGCCGCCGGGGTTGAGGTGAATGTTGGCGGCCGCTTGCAAAACGATGTCGCCGCCGGACATCTTGATGACGCTGCCGGAAGCGTCGACGATCAGCACGCTGCCCTCGCGGCGGTTGAACTCGATCGCGCCGGCGCCCTCCATCGTCCAGTGACGTACGTCCGCGTCGGCGACGAGCGCCCGGTCCTTCTCGTTGTAAAGACAGCCCAGGATGAACCCGGATTCGACGCCGTTTCCCAAAAAAGCCGCGATTACCGTCTCGCCCACCTCGGGCATGCGGTAATCGCGGCTTTTCACCGCCGCCGGCACGGTCACGGGACATTCGCCCGTAACCACGTTCAGATCGGGCAGATAGACGCGCGCCGTGCCGCGCTCGGGATAGATCGCCGACACCTCGCCGACGCGGATCGTTCCGCCGGTACCGCTTTTCATTTCTTCTCACCTCGATGCACTTGGATCGTCGTCTTGTAGCCTCCGCCGCCGTCGACGCTGTGCACGGCGCTGTCGATGAAGAACCTGCCGTCGAAGATGCCGAAGCCCTCCACCGTGATATTGACGCCCGCGGCCATGCGCACGTCGCCCATCATCGTCAGCGTGCCCCGTACCGCGGAGAGATTGGCGCGTTTCAGCCGGGCGGCGGCGATCCGCTGCGCGTCGGCCGGCGATTCGGCGCGCTCTGACAGCGTCAACGACTGTCCGGAATCGACGGCGTCGGTGCTGGCCGTGGCGCGGTATGTCGTTTTCTTCGCGGCGTCGTACCAACTCACCGTGCAGTTTTTGTACTGCGTGCCGGCGCTGCTGCTGAAACTCCACGACGACACCTCGCTCATCCCCGTCGCGCCGGACAGTGTTTTGAACGCCGTTTTCTTCCGCGGGCCGCGGCGCTGCACCATGCCGACCGGAGCGCCCGCTTCCAGATCGCTGCGCGAGCAGACGATCAGCTTTTTATCCGATACCTTCACGCAGAAGCCGCCCTCGTCGCCCAGCCATTCCAGAAAGCCCAGATCCGAGCGCTCCAACTGGTCGCGGCGGCCGTAGGAAATGTCTTCCGACAGCTGGAAGTGCAGCGTCAGCCCCGCTTCCACGGCGATCTGCGCGGCGATCGTCTTCAACGTCGTGTTCTCCCAGGCGCGCGTTTTCAGCTGCTTCTGGATGCCCGCCCCGGGACCGTTCGCGTCCGTGACCATGACCGACCGCGCCTTGACCGTCACCGTCGCTTCCGGCCCCTGCGCCGTCACCTCGTCCACGAAAAAGACGCCGCAGTACAGTTTGGCCGCGTCGCCGGGCGCGTTCCAGTCCGAGACGAAGATCGTCGCCGTCAGCCGCGCCCCCTTCGCCGGAAACCAGTCGCCCCGCCACAGACCTTCGGCGTCGGCCAACGTGATCTGCAGATCGTCGGCACTGCCCCAGTTGTCGGTAAACGTCGCCGACCGCAGAAACGGCGCCACGTCGGCCGAAATGTCGGCGCTGTCGTACAGCAGCTTCAGCCAGGCCCGGCGCGCCCTCATTCCTTCCTCCACGGCGGCGGCGCCGAACGCGCGCGCCGCTCGCTCTCCGGCACGGCCAGCGTTACCCCGGCCGAAAAGACGGCCGTCGCGTTGTGCGCCGGATTGGCCTGGATCAGCAGGTCCATCAGCTTCTCGTCGCCCCAGGCGCGCTTGGCCAATTTGTCCCACGCGTCGCCCTGAATCGTCGTGATCGTCGCCATCGGTTCGCCCCTTTCAAAGTCCATCGAAAAAGCCGCTCCCGGAACGGGGGCGGCTTTGCGTATGATCATGATTATGACTGACTTATTCCTAGTGTTGCAAAGAAAGCAAGATTCCTTTCTTTTGCCATTTTAACCAATGTGTCATAGCCAATTACTTCGATGAGAACATTCAAGGACTTGTTAAAATGAAAGTATCTTTGATCACTTGCCTTGCTGTACTCGTGCACATCGAGAAAGGCTTGCATGTTCTCTGTAATATCACAAATAATATAACAATAACCAGGAATATTTTCTGTAGGTTCGATAGGGCGTCCACTTAAAGTTTTGAGTTTTCCAGAACGAATTTCTTGCAAATAATACAGAGCTTGCTCCGTGGGGTCATTTTTTCCACGACCAGTATCTGATCGCATCGGTCTTTTAAACTCCACGATTGATATTTCTCGCCCGGCTGAAGAATTGCTATTATTTACGTACATAGGATTATCAAAGAAAGCAGCAATATCAGGACGGCTTTTTAGGCTTGTTTCAAGAATTCCATACTCTCTTAACTCAAGATCAGATGCAAGATAATGATGAAACGCAAGCCTCTCATCAATAATCCAAAGGTTTGAGCGTTCAAAGGCAACAACATCCGATTCTTTTTTCATTGGCATAATAAGCTGATGGATATTTTTTTCGTCAAAATACTTCTTATCACCTCGCTTGCCAATGATTTTTTCAAGAATTTCAAGTACGGATCTCCGACGCCAAACATAAGTTGCCAAATCACTGATATGCAGCTGAGCTTCTAATTTAGTAAAACGACGTATTTTTTCCTCAAATTCGTCGTTGATCTGTTGATCCTTTGTTAACTGTCCTAAAAGCTCTTGGCTTTTCTCGAAAAATTCGTTGTCTAGCTGAACATATCCATCATGTAATTTCTTTTCAATCTCTTTATCGTTATCTGTAGCAACAAACCTTGCACGTGAAACAATTTCGGGCAGTACGGAACGATAGCGGGGATTCCTATTATCAACATAGTCTCTTACATGCTGGTAGGCTTTCTCTTTTTGTTCGTCGATTAAATCTTTCATATGAATGCAAATGTGCTCAACGACAGTCTGCTGGATCTTATCGAAAGATAACTCAAGGGGCAGTCGCCCCGTATTGCTATCGGCAATATCAAAGCCATCTCGCGTATCGGAAACACGGCTGTCCAGATACTCGCTACAAACTTGACACATGTATCCTTGCTCTTTGCATTTAAATGCCGCGTTCAGCTCAGGAAGAAGTGCACTCAATTCACTGTTTACAACTGGTCGTGTATTTCCGTAATATACAATTACTGGCTGGCGTTTTGTATCAGAAAGCATGACGTGAGTCATCTTGAATTCATGCCCATCAACAACAAAGTTCTCATCCGATCTGGATGACACCCACTTTTTGGCCAGCTCGACAACATCGAACTCTTTGTTTTCATATGGATCCTTGACAGTAATCGTAAGTTTGGAAGCTCCGCTAAGCAAATCATAAATGCAGTTCTCTTTAATATAGTCAGCGACCTTTTCTGCAGTACAATTCCTAAAGCGGCTTTCAAAGTCGCGACGCGGACACGCGAGGCGCACGATAGTATGCCTTGCCTCTTTGCACGAAGTGGGGTCTCCTGCTTTCTTTACTTCATCTGCCACATTGAAAGAAAATTCTCTCTTCATTGGCGTGGACTCGCCCTCATAGACGCTAGAAACCTGTACATTCTCAAAGACCTTCAGCCATTGCAGACGGCCAACGCCACGGCCTCCTAACTTCTCCTTACGAGCACTGTCAAGAGTAAGAAAGGATTCCATGTTTTCCTCCGTAAACCCCGCTCCGTTGTCTTCTATTTCGATTTTGGCAACAGGAGGTAGTCTCCTATCATTATCCTGTTCCACCAAGAGCTGCGAGTTATCTCGATGAAGAGTAACCGTTATCCGCCCATCCGAAACAGCTGCTTCTGCTATAGATTGCATAGCATTTACGACTGCCTCAATGACGGTAATTAAAATATTATTTTTAGTCAGCCTTAGCTTATTTACACGACGCCGCAGGTTTGTTTTCACGCTCTTAGCCTCCCCATCATGGTTTAGCTTATTATGCAATGGGAACTCAACTATGGCAAGCCCTCCCAATAAGCAAAGCCGCTCCCGGAACGGGGGCGGCTTTGCGTCAGCGATATTTTAACGGTTCTTTTTGCCGTTTTCCTGTCTTTTTATCTTCGCCGTCAAGTCTTTGATTGCCACTATCAAAACAACGGAAAGAATGAGGCAGACTCCTCCGAACTTCAAGAAGCCATGACTGTACTCCGAAGCTCCCAGGACTGCAAACGCTGAAACACTAACTGTACCGAGCAGCAATAATCCCAAGCAGTCTTTCACGACTTCCAGATTTTCCAGACTCATATCGTCGTCCTCCGAAACCGCAACGCCGCCGCTATCCGCGTTCCCCGCGGCGGAGCGCGTAGAGCGCGAAGACGATGATCACGCTGCCCGCGAAGCATATCGGCGCAAGATACGGATGCCGATAACGCAGGATATTGTCCGATTCGCTGGAAACCCAGAACAAAGAAAACACTGCCACGAAGGCCGCGCTCAGCAAATCGCGTTTTCTTTTCGACGTCATTGTCCTCGCCTCTTTGCGTTAGGTCGTTTTGTTCGAGATTTTTCCGGCGATTTCCATACAATAAAAGAGGCACGCCACGGCGCTCAGGAACCGCAGGCAGTTCCCCGCCCGCTCGTTCCAAAGCGTCAGCAGGGAAACGGCGACGACATCCGCCGCGCAGAGCAGCAGAAAACGGGCAAGACTCAACTGTGCAAGCCATTTGAAGAATTTCATCGTTCCCCACCTCCTATATTTTTGTGATACCAGATCAGAAATCGGCATTCAAGCTCAAACTTTGCTGTCGCCGTTTCATTTCGTCAAGAAGACGGATCACCTTCTCCGTCACTCGATCCGCAATGCTTTCGGCGCTTTCTTTCTCGTTGGCCTCTATTTTTATATTGAAAACGATAGGCGCCTTCGAATTCGATTCCGACCCCGTCGGCGCGATTAACGGTCTTAAAAAATAATAACCGAGTCCCATTCCCGCAGAAAGTTTTATTCCCTCCGCTCCCAAACTCTTCCCCTGCAACCCATGGTAGAGTCCGCTCAACCCCGTAGCCGTCAGAGCGTCCTGAATTGCCTGCGCCGTCTGATTGCGCAGAAAATTGAAAGCGGGGTTGTCCCAAATCGGCTTTTCTTTGGGAACTCTACGCACCGCCGCGTATCCTCCCCCGACCAGCCCCGGCACGCCCAGGTCGCGGCCGGCGGCTTGCCACAGGGCCAGGCCGCGCCGCTTGTGGCGGCCCTGCACGGGGATGACGTATTCGGGGCTGTCGCCCTCGCCGATCAGGGCCACGGTGGGGCCGCCGACGCGG
>NZ_ADFP01000030.1 GCF_000177335.1 Pyramidobacter piscolens W5455 | reverse complement strand
CGAATCCATCGCCATCGGTTCCGAGTCACAGGTCGAGACGGACAGCGGCGTTGCCATTGGCCTTAAATCGCAAAGTGGCAACAGCGGCGTCGCTATCGGCGCCAACTCGCAGAGCGGCAGCGAGTCCGTTGCCTTGGGCAAGGGCGCGAAGGCGTACGGTCGCGGTGCTGTAGTGCTCGGAGGCGGTGCGAGCGCGATTGCGAGTGCTGGCAGGAGCGTTGCAATCGGTTCCTCCAGCACTGCCGACCGTGGCGCGGCAGCTCCTAACGATGTCTATCTCAACGATGACGCCAATGTGCGAGCGACCGTGAAGGGCAGCCTTGGCACGCTCTCCGTCGGCAACGACGCGGCTACCCGCCAGATCGTCAACGTCGCGGCGGGCAAAGAAGACAGCGACGCGGTGAACGTCGCGCAGCTGAAAGCCGTGGACAGCAAAGTCGAGCAGAGCACCACCAACATCACCACCCTCCAGCAAGGCTGGACTTTGAAAGATTCCGGGACGGGCAGCAAGACCGTCAAAGCCGGAAATACAGTTACCGTCGCCGGCGACAACTACATCAAACCCACGGTGAATGCCTCCGGCCTGAACCTGACGCTTGACGAAAGCAAACTGAACGCCACCATCACCAACAACACCACCGTTCAGCAGAATAAAACCGACATCGGCAACCTGACCAACACGGTGAACAACCACACCGCCGACATCTCCAAGTTGAAGTCGGGCTTCGACCTTGCTGACGTCGGCGGCGTGCAAAGCTCCGTGACGCTTGGTGGAAGCTCTAAGGAGGCCGTGACCTTCAAGGCCGGTGGCTCGATCGGCGACGCCTTTACGGCGAGCGTGGACGGCAACCGCAACGTCACCTACGGCATCGACAAGACCAAGCTCGTGCAGAACATCACCGGCGACGTCATCAATCAGATCAACAACACGACGACCAACCCGGTGACCAACATCAGCGCCAAGTTCGGCGTGACCGCGGAAACGGGAACGAAGAAGACCGTGACGCTGGGCAAGGATACCGAACCGACCGTGAAATTCGAAGGCGACGGCACCTACATCAAGTCCGCGATGACCGCCGACGGCGTGAAGTACAACTTGGACACGACCGCGCTGAACACCGCCATCACCAACAACACGACGATCCAAAACCTGTCCGGCGGCTTCAAGGTGAAAGCTGGCAGCGTCGAAGGGCCGATCGTGGCGGGCAACACGTTGGAATTCGCCGGTAAGAACTACGTGGAAGCCGAGTACGACAGCGCCGCCAAGAAGATGACCATCGGCCTCGACGACGCCACCAAGACCAAGATCGACAACATCGGCTCGACCATCGGCGCCGCGGCCAAATGGACCATTCAGGACGCGGAGACGCCCGCCGGAACCAAAGTTATCGACGCCTCGACGCCTTTGACGGTGACGGGCGCCGACGGCGTGACCACGAAAGTGGACGCCGGCGGCCTGACCATCGGGCTCGACGGTTCGACGCTGGGCAACACCATCAACAACAGCTCGACCGTGATCAACAACGTGGAAGCGAAATTCAAGATTGCCGACGCCGGCACCGGCACGAAAACCGTCACCGCGGACAAGACCGGCACCGAAACCATCAAGTTCGAAGGCGACGGCAACCTGATTGAGTCCGAAGTCGGCACGAGCGGCGTGAAGTACAAAGTCAACGCCGCGAACCTGACCAACACCATCAACAACACGATCGCCAACAACTCGACGGTCAATCAGCACACGACGGACATCACCAACCTCAAGGGCGGCTTCACCGTCAGCAACGAAGCGGGCACGAAACAGACCATCACCCTCGGCGAAACTGCTAAACAAAACATCCAGTTCGTGGGCGAGACGAACAAGATCGACGTGACCGTGGCCAATGCGTCCGACGGCGCGAAAGTGACCGTATCGGCCAATGCCAACCTCGGTCAGAATATCGACATCAGCAACAACACGACCGTCACCAACCTGGATAACCGCGTGACCACAAACGCCGGCAACATTACCAACAACACCAGCAACATCACCAAGCTGCAGGGCGGTTTCGACCTGAAAGCCGGAAGCACGACGTCGAACGTCGCCCTGGGCGGCGCGACGCCCCCGACCGTCGAATTCGCGGCAGGCAAGAATCTGACCGTGGGACTGACCGACAAGAAAATCACTTACGGCATCGTCGAGAATCCCGAATTCGCCAGCGTTACGGTCAAGAGCGGGACGAACGAAATCAAACTCAACGGCGCGACCGGCACCATCGCCGGCCTGAGCAACACCACGCTCGACACCGGCTGGGGCGAAAATGCCCGCGCCGGACAGGCCGCGACCGAAGGACAATTGAAAGACGCGATTGCCGCGAGCCAAGGCACCCTGACGAACGCCGGCCTGAAATTCGACGCGAACGTCGGCGGAGTACAGACGAACAAACTCGGCAGCACCGTCACCATCAAGGGAACGGGAACCGAAGCCGACGACAAGTACTCCGGCGAGAACGTCAAGACCAAGATCGCCCAGGACGCTGCCGGCAACACCACCATCGACATCCTGCTGAACAAAGACCTGAAAGCCGAAAGCGTCACCGTCGGCAAAGACGGCAAAGACGGCAAGATCGGAGTGGCGGGAGCGAACGGCAAAGACGGCGTGACCATCTGGAGCGAAGGCCCCGCGGGGCAGAACGGCGTCGACGGCCATATCGGCCTGACCGGGAAAGACGGAGCGAGCGCCGACATCCACGTGAAAGACGGACCCCCCGGCCTCGACGGAGCCCCCGGAACGAACATGACCCGCATCGTGTACGAAGACAAGAACGGCACGAGCCACGAAGTGGCGACCCTCGACGACGGTATGAAGTATGGCGCCGACAGCGGCTCCGTGATCAAGAAACATCTGAACGAACAGGTGAATGTGGTCGGCGGAATCGCTGACGCCACAAAGTTGACCGATGACGACAACATCGGCGTGGTCTCGGATGGAAACAACGACCTGAAGGTTCGTCTGGCAAAAGATCTGAAACTGGGCGCGAGCGGCAGCGTGACCATCGGCAGCAGCGTTTTGAACGCCGGCGGCCTGACGATCACCAACACGACGGATCCGACGAAGACCGTGAGCCTGACGGACGCCGGACTGAACAACGGCAATCACCAGATCGCCAACGTCGCCAGCGGCGGAAACACAGACACCAACGCCGCCAACATCAAAGACGTGAAAGACGCGATTGCCGCGAGCCAGGGCACCCTGACGAACGCCGGCCTGAAATTCGCCGGCGACAGCGGGACCCCTGTCGGCAGAAAGCTCGGAGAGACCCTGAAAATCAGCGGCGGAGCGGACGTCTCGAAACTTGCGGACGACAATATCGGCGTAATCACCGATCCCGCCAGCGGCAAACTGAAAGTGAAACTCGCGCGGAACCTCAATCTGACAGACGCCGGCAGCGTCTCCATCGGCGACGTCACCTTGAACACCGGCGGACTTTCCATCAACGGCGGCCCCTCGATCACCAAGACCGGCGTGAACATGAACGGCCTGCAGATCGCCAACGTGAAAAGCGGTTTGGACGGCGCAGACCTCTCCACCGCCAGCGGCGCTACGCTGAAGAACGCAGCCAACATCGGCGACCTGAAAAACGCGATCGAAAACGCCAGTTCCAATCTGACCGACAAAGGCTTTGCCCTCTCGGCCGACGATAGCGGAATCGTCACCAAGAAACTCGGCCAGGCCGTCCACATCGCCGGCGACGGCACGAACACCGAAACCAAAGTCGACGGCGGGAAAGTCGTCGTCGCCCTCAAGAACGAACTGAAATTCGACGTTACGGGGACGACAAACAAACTCACCATCAACACCGGCGGCCAAGGCACCATCAACGGCCTGAGCAACACAACCTGGAACCCCCTGAGCATCACCTCCGGCCAGGCCGCCACCGAAGACCAGCTCAAGGCCGTGGACAACAAGATCGCCGCCATCTCCGCCGACACCCTGAAAAGCTGGGACGCCCAGATCGACGGCGTGAAAGTGAAGACCGTCAGCAAGACCGACAACGTCCTCAACTTCAAGAAAGGCAGCAACATCACGCTGAGCGACGATTCCGGCGCTATCAAAGTAAGCGTCGTCGACGCTCCCGTCTTCGCCGGCAAAGTCACCGCCAAAGGCTTCGACGCGACCGGCCACAAGATCGTCAACGTCGCCAAGGGAGACGTCACTCAGACCAGTACCGACGCGGTCAACGGCTCGCAGCTGTGGGGCGTCTCGTCGAGCGTCGCCACCCACTTCGGCGGCGGCGCTTCCGTCAACCCCGACGGCTCCGTCTCCGCCCCCACCTACAAGTTCAAGTACGTAGGCGGCGGCAGCTACCACACCGTCGGCGACGCCTTGAGCGCCGTCGACAAACAATTCGGCAACGTCTACAACAACTTCGGCAACGTCTACAACCAGATGGGCGAGATGAGACGCAGCATCAAGACCACCGGCGCGCTCGGCTCGGCGCTAAGTGCTTTGAAACCGATGCAGTACGACCCCGTCGAACCCAGCCAGCTCATGGCCGGCTTCGGAGCGTACAAAGGCGAATATGCGCTGGCGCTCGGCTTTGCGCACTACGTGAAAGAAGACTTCATGATGCACGCCGGCGTATCCGTCTCGCACCACGGCGAGTCGATGGCCAACGCCGGGCTGACGTGGAAGATCGGCAAGAAGGCAGACAAGGAGTCGATCCCGGCGCGCTACCGCTCCGGCCCGATGAACAGCGTCTACGTGATGCAGAAGGAGAACGCCGAATTGCAGGCGCAGGTGGCTTCGATGGAGAAGACGAACTCGCGTCAGGCTGAAGAGATCGCCGAGATGAAAGCTTCGCAGAAGGAGATGCAGGAGCGGATGGAACGTCTGGAGCGGCTGCTGCGCGCTTCGCGGAAGCTTAAGTAAAAACGGAAACGAGAACTGCCGCGGAAAAATGCAAAAGCGAAAAGTATGACGCCGCTTTTGCGGCGGAGAAAAAACGGAAGCGGCATAAGAAAAAGGCACGGCGATCGATGAACTGATCGCCGTGCCTTTTTCATTGAATCGTTTGATGCTGTCGTTTTTGGGATCACTGACGGGGAGCGGCGATGATCACGGCGCCGCGGGGATCGAACGAGGCCCGGGCGCTGGCGCCGCCGGCGCGGATCTGGGTGCCGGGCAGGAAGGGAACGGACAGGCTCAGGACGGAGCGCGGATCGCCGATCGCCAGCTCGGCGTGGTAGTCGAGGCGGTCGCCTTCGAAGAGGCAGCGCGAAACGCGGATCGGCAGGCTGTTCTCCTGCCCTTCGAGGCTGAGGTTTTCGGGGCGCACGATCAGCAGGGCGTTCTCGCCGATTTGCGGCGGGTTTTGCTTGCCGAGGCGCGCTCTGACCCGGCAGCCCGCGATTTCGAAGACGCCGATATCGCCTTCGGCCGCGGCGAGGACGCCGGAGATCAGGTTGGCCTGGCCGATGAAATCGGCAACGAAGGGCGAGGCGGGATCGGCGTAGATGTCCATGGGCGTGCCAACCTGCTCGATGCGGCCGCGATTCATAACCATGATGCGGTCCGACATGGTCAGGGCTTCTTTCTGGTCGTGGGTGACGTAGAGACAGGTCAGCCCCAGCTCCTGCTGGATGCGGCGGATTTCCGCGCGCATGTGGATCCGCAGCTTGGCGTCGAGGTTGGAAAGCGGTTCGTCCATCAGCAGCAGTTTGGGGCGCAGCACGAGCACGCGCGCCAGCGCCACGCGCTGCTGTTCGCCGCCGGAGAGCTGGTTGGGGTAGCGGTCTTCCGCTTTTTCCAGCCCCACGAGCGCCAATCCTTCGCGCACTTTTTGGGCGATCTCGGCGCGGCCGAGGCCGCGGATTTTGAGCCCGTAGGCGACGTTCTCGAAAATCTTCATGTGCGGGAACAGCGCGTAGTTCTGAAAGACGAAGCCGATGTTGCGCTCGTTGGCCGGAACATAGGTGATATCCGCGTCGCCCATGAGGATCTGCCCCGAGGCGGGCACTTCGAAGCCGGCGATCATGCGCAGCGTCGTGGTCTTGCCGCAGCCGGACGGTCCGAGAAAGGTGAGAAACTCTCCCGTGTTGACCGAAAGGTTCACGTTCTGCACGGCGTGAAATTCCTCGCCGTCCTTGATGAATGTTTTATTGACATGGTTCAGCGTAAGTGAAACGGACATCAGCGAATTCCTCCCCCCGCACTGCCGGTGCGGCACAGAAGCCGGGCCAGAAGCGCCATCACGCCGCTGGCGATGAAAACGAGCACGATCAGCACGATCGAAAAGGCGCAGGCCTGCGCGAACTGAAGCTCGGTCATACACTCGAGAATACGTGTCGTGATCAGGCTCCAGCGCACGGAGACCAGGAAAATGGTGGCGCTGATCGCCGTCATGGAGTGGATGAACAGATAGCGCATGCCGGCCAATATGGCGGGAAGCACCAGCGGCAGCGTCACCTTGCGGAACGTCCGCGCCGAGGACGCTCCCAGACTTGCCGACGCCTCTTCGATGGAAGGGTCGATCTGCTGCAGCGAAGCGATGACGTTGCGGATGCCGGCGGAGGAGTAACGGAACACGTAGGAGGCGACGAGGATCGAAACCGTGCCCGTCAGCACCAGCGGCTTGTCGTTGAAAGCGATCACGTAGGCGATGCCGACCACTGTGCCAGGAAGCGCGAAATTGAGCAGCGAGACCGTCTCCAGCGTCTTGTGCCCTTTGACTTTGAGGCGTTCGGCGGCGTATCCCACGAGAACGGCGAGCAGCCCGCCCAGCGGCGTGCCGAGACAGGCGATGATCAGCGTGTCCCTGATGGCCTTGCGTCCGAAATTGAACACGTAGGCGTAATTTTCGCCCGTCAGCGCGTTGTTGATGCCCCAGACCTTGACGACCGAGCCCCAGAAAATCAGCGCGTAGATGTAGACGACGAAAATCATCACGAACGAGATCAGGCCGATGATGCAGGCTGTGGGGAACACCCCGGGACCTTTCACGCTGCTGCGTCCGCCGGCCTTGCCCGAAATGGTCACGAAACTTTTTTTGCTCAGCCAGCAGTACTGGATCGCATACACGATCAACGCCGGCACCAGCAACACGAAGGAGAGCGCCGCGCCGCCCTTGAGGTCGTACATGCCTGTGATCTGCAGGTACGCCTGCGTCGGCAGCACGGGGAACGCGTGCCCGGCCAGGACCAGCGGCGTCGCGAAGTCCGCCAGCGAGCAGGCGAAAACGAGCAGAAAGGCGTTCGCCAGCCCGGGAGCCGAGAGCGGCAGCGTCACCGTGCGGAAGACCCGCAGCGGCGAAGCCCCCATCGAGTAGGCCGCGTCCTCCAGATTGGAATCGATGCGGCTGAGGATCGTCGTCAGCGTCATGAACGCAACCGGGTAGAACGTGAGCGTTTCCGAGAGGAACGTGCCCCAGAAACCGTAAAAGTTGAAATTCTCAAGCCCAAGCAGTTTGATCAGAAGGCCGTTCGGCCCCAGCGAGAGCGTCAGGGCGATGCTACTGGTAAACGGCGGAGAGATCAGCGGCAGCATGGAAATGCCGGAAAGGACGAACTTGAACCAGCCCGGCAGAGAAAGGCGCGTCACCGCGTAAGCGAAAATAAAGCCCAGCGCCGTGCCGGAAACGGCGACGCAGCCCCCCAGCAGCAAACTGTTGATCAGCGCCTGCCGATCGTACCAGTTGGTGAGGACCGGGGCAAGGTTGGCGAGAGTGAACCTGCCGTCGACCCAGAACGCGATCCACAGCAGACGAAAGGCCGGGTAAACCACGAAAATCCCCAGAGCGATCCAGAGCGCGGCGACGACGGCCCGTGCCGCGGGATCCAGCCGGGGGCGGGGAGAGAGACTGTGTGTCAAAGTTTTCACCTGCTTCAGTCGAAAAGTCGTCTCCAGACTGCGCCGGCCGGGCGACAGCCTGCAAAAACGTCAAAAAAAGGGGCCCCGCAAGGAGCCCCCGATAAATTGGCAGCGCTATTTGATAACTTCGTTCTTCCAGCGCTCCACGAACTCGTCGCGCTTGGCGCCCTTCCAAGCCACATCGGTCTCGACGAGATTGATCGCGTTCAGATCGAGCAGCGGATTGTCGGTCGTGACGTCGGTGCGGGTGGGAACGTAGTTGATCTTGTTGGCGACGATGAAATCGGCGAAGCTCTTGCTGACCATCCAGTCGGCGAACTTCTTGGCGTCTTCCAGATTCTTCGCTCCGTGCACGACGCCGCAGCCCTCGATGCCGTAGGATACGCCGTCCTTGGGATAGCTGATCGTCACGGGGTAGCCCTGCTGCTGGATGTCGAGCGCGTCGACTATGTAGAAAATACCGGAAGCGCACTGGCCGGTCGCGATCGGCATGGCGCCGCCCGCGCCGCTCTTCGTGTACATCTGGATGTTGGCGTGAAGCTTCTTCTGATACTTGAAAGCCTCGTCTTCGCCCATGATCTTCACCAGCGAGAAAATGCGTTCCGTCGCGGTGCCGGACGTGCGGGCGTCGGCCATCTGCAGGCCGTTCTTGTACCTGGGATCGAGCAGATCGTTCCAGGTCGCGGGAGCCTGCATCTCGTTCTTCTTGAGGAAATCCTCGTTCGTCAGGAAGCACAGCGGGATGATGCCGATGCCCGTCCAATAGCCGTCCGCGCTGCGGAATTTGGCCGGAATGGCTTCAACGCCCTTGGGAGAGTATTTCTCGAAGACCCCCTGCGCGACGATGGCCTCGTACGTGTCGGCCGGGCCGCCGATCAGCACGTCGACCTGAGGATTGTTCTTCTCGGCCTCGAGGCGCGTCTTGGCTTCGCCGGAAGACAGGCGCAGGAAGTTGACGTGGATCCCCGTCTCCTGCTCGAACGCCTGAGTCACCTTGGAAACGTACTTCTCCGGCATGATCGAGTAGGCGTTGATCTCCGCCGCGCTTGCGGGCAGAGCCGTCAAGCCCAACAACAGAACGAGTGCAGCAAATTTTTTCATCACCGAAACATCCTTTCCGAAATAATTGAGATGAGACGCCAGGTGGAACGCAAACATTATAGCGCAGATAGTCAGTGATTCCAAGTGAGGCCCCACAGATAAAAACGTCCGTAAAGCCGAAGCGGGGGGAAGGGAGACTGTTCGTTGGAGAGCTGTTGCAATTTTCGCCTTTGTGAGCGAAAATCATGAATGAGCGACGCGCATAGAGGCGCAGTCGGAATTTATGCAATCACAGTTAAATTGTATTTTTAAGGAGGAATTTTCATGAAATTGTTTTCTGTTGCAAAGCGTCTTGCGTTCATCGGGATCTGCTCATTGGCGCTGAATGCCGGCGGCTTGGGGACGGACGGCTGGGCCCGCACGGTCGAGTCGATGAACTTCACCTACGTGCAGTCTCCGCTGAACGTGCCTTCCATCGTCGAGAAAGCGCGGGGCAGCTTCGCCTCGTATTTCAAAGATCTGGGGCTGCCGGTGAACTACGCCAATCTGACCGCCGGCCCGCAGCAGACAGCGGCGCTCGCTTCCGGCGACCTGCAGATCCTCAACGCCGTCGGCGGCACCTCGGTCATCCTCGCGGCGGCCAACGGCGCCGACGTCAAGATCATCAGCATGTACAGCCGCTCGCCCAAAGCCTTCATGCTCTTCTCCAACGACGCGGCCATCGATTCGCCGGCGGCGCTGAAAGGCAAGACCGTCGCCGGACCGAAAGGCACCAATCTTCATGAGCTGCTGGTCGCCTACCTCAAAACCGGCGGTCTGACCATCGACGACGTCAAATTCGTCAACATGGGGATCCCCGCGGCGCTGGCCGCCCTCGAAGGCGGCACGATCGACGCGGCGCTGCAGGCCGGCCCCAGCGCGTACAACTGCATGAAGTCGGGCAAGCACCTGATCACAAACGGCGACGGATTGATCGCGGCGCTCATCGCCACGGCCACCAGCCAGAAATTCTACGACGAGAACAAGGAATTGGTCGAAACGTTCGAGAAAGCGCAGCGTTCGGTCCTGCAGTTCATCGCCGAAAATCACGACGAAGCCGTGAAGATGACGGCCGAAGCCACCGGCCTGAGCGTGGAAGCCGTGGAGGAAATGTTCCCCATGTACGATTTTTCCATGGATGTCTCCGAAAAAGACGTCGAAGACCTGAAGAAAACGGAGCAGTTCCTGCTCGACAACGGCATGATCGACAAAGAAATCGACGTGAAGACGCTTTTTTTGAAGCGCTGAGGTATGGACGACAAAAAAAGGACTGCTTTTCAGTAGTCCTTTTTTTGTCGTCCTGAATTATAACAACGGCGGAATCGTGAAACTTAGAGATACACCCCGCGCATTTCCGTGGCGTCGGCGACGCGCTTGATGGCGGCGAGGAACGCCGCGCGGCGCATCTTCACGTTGTGTTCCTGGGCGTAATCCCAGACCTTCTTGAAGTTGTCCTTCATGATGCTCAGCAGACGGTTGTTGTAGTCCTCTTCGGACCAGAAGAAGCCGCCGAGATCCTGGCACCACTCGAAGTAGGAGCCGATCACGCCGCCGGAGTTGGCGAGGAAATCGGGAACGACGAGGATGCCTCTCTGATCGAGGATCTTGTCTCCCTCGGGCGTGGTGGGGCCGTTGGCGCCTTCGACGACGTACTTGGCCTTGATGTCGCCGGCGTTCTTTTCGGTGATGACGCCTTCAAGCGCGCAGGGCAGGAACATGTCGCAGTCGCACGTCTGGATGGAATCGATCATCTTGACGCCAGGTTCCTTGTCGAGGCCGGTCAGGAGTTTCTTGGGATTGGAGGCGATCAGTTTGAACGCCTTGGCGATGTCGATGCCGTTCTCGCTGTAGTAAACGCCGGTGATGTCGCTGATGGCGACGATTTTGGCGCCGGCTTCGGCGAGGGTCTTGGCGGCGAAGGAGCCGACGTTGCCGAATCCCATCACGGCGCACTTCATGCCCTTGATGTCCTTGCCGAGGGCCTTCATGAACTCGATGGCGCAAGTGGCGACGCCAAGGCCGGTGGCCGCGTTGCGGCCCTTGGATCCCCAGAGCGGGATGGGCTTGCCGGTGAAGATCGCGGGTTCGAGACGGCCGCGCATACGGCTGATCGTGTCCATGAACCAGGTCATGACCTGACCGTTGGTGTTCACGTCGGGGGCGGGAACGTCCGTCCAGGCGCCGACGACGGGTTCGATGCGAGCCGCGTAGGTGCGGCTCAGGCGCTCGAGTTCTTTCTTGGAGAGCTTCAGCGCGTCAACGCGCACGCCGCCCTTGCCGCCGCCGTAGGGGATGCCGGCCAGCGAGCACTTCCAGGTCATCATGAAAGCGAGGGCTTCGCATTCGTCGAGGCAGACGTCCTGGTGGAAACGCACGCCGCCCTTGGCGGGACCGACGGCGCTGTTGTGCGCGACGCGGAAGCCCTCGAAGACCTGGATGGAACCGTCGTCCATTTCAACGGGGACGGAGACGCAGGTCTTGCGCTCGGAATGGGCGAGAATGTCGGTAATGCCCTCGTCAAGCCCCATTTCCTCAGCAGCGCCGTAGAAGTTCTCGAGTGCCGTGCGAAGGAGTACATTGTCAGACTTACGCTTTACCAAAGCCATAGCAAAACACCTCCTGAGATTTAGCGGTAAAATACCGCTTCGAACCGAACACATGCCACACAAATCACAATTTCATTTTAACACTCTTTCCTTGTGAGTCCAGTGCATTTATGTGTATACAAGCCTTGCGCATAAGTTATGAATGGGGATCGGCACTGTAATTATTGCTATTTACTGATTTTAGATGAAAAATAACTATATATTATCCATCTTTTTGCTTGGCGGCGATAAATATTTATAAAGCCTTTAATGTATCTTTGGACGACGCACGCGAAAGCCGCCGGGAAAATTTCGAAGCGTCCGTTCTGTCGCGGCTCGAAAAAGCCGGGCGAATGCGGGGCATTCGTCCGGCCAGGGAAATATTTTTTCGAGTTTGGGGCGGGGGAGTAGTGCGAGCACGCAAGACGACAGCGCACCGTCGGACAGGAACGATCATGCGAAAGATTTTTGGCGTCCGCTAATCCTGTGCGCGGAAAAAAAGCGCCGCCTTTTCTTTGGCGCGATTTTGCGGCGTGTGGCAGTTATAGACGAACGCCGGCGGAATATTGCGGAGGACGAACGAGATTCGGACCGATTCGAAAAGGTGGCAGAAAAGACGGTGCATTTGTCGGGAATACTGATAGGCGATGAATTGTCCGTTGGGTTTCAGGCACGCTATCACGCCCTGGAGAATTTTGCCGGAAACTTCTTTTGGGAGCGTCGTCCAGGGAAGGCTGGAAATGACCACGTCCAGCGAGCCTGGCCTGATGACCTGCGCGAGGTCGCAGGCGTCGGGGAACACGGCGATTTTAAGCCTGTTTTCGATTTTTTCGCGCAGTTTTCGGTCCAGCTCGAAGACGGAAAGGCCAGCGTTGGGAGAAATTTTTCTGAGCAGTGCTTCCGTCACGACTCCGGTGCCGGCACCGAGTTCGGCAACGTTGGTTACCGTGCCCCAGTCCGTGAGCTTGAGCATCTCCTGAACGAGAAAGTGAGAGCTGGGGGCGACGCTGCCGATCTGTCCCGGCTGCGCGATAAAACGGCGCAGGAAAAGCAGAGTGCTCCATCGAGGAAGCAGGGGAATCGGTTCTTTATCCATGGAAAAGGCCTCCGAATTGTCATGAAAAGATGAACGGGGCTTTGTGAAAGTCGTTCCGTAAAATGTGAACAATATTGTATCATAGATCTGCGGGCTCCATGAGGCGAAATGTCGACGGCGTCGTGCGGCGCTAAGAAAAACGCAGGCTTAAATAC